>NZ_JAAHIE010000699.1:0-3286 GCF_010671945.1 Moorena sp. SIO4E2 | reverse complement strand
TCCTGATCTTCCTAGTTAACTCTCTTCACTATTCAAACACAGCTTATTGATAGCACAGCTTATTGACATAAAACTTGACATAGTTCAATGAGACCGTTTATATCATAAAATGCCAATTTTTTTTTTAATTGTAATCAAACTTTATATAAATAATACTTAATTAATGTATAAGGGTTTATTATACTTATAGGTGTTATAGTTATAGCGGTTTTAATAGTAATGATTTATACAGAATTTTTTCCCATTGTTCCTAGCAGGTTCCTCTAGAAACTAGCTAAGCAGTCAGCAGTCAGCAGTCAGCGGTCAGTGGTCAGCTTATTTTATTAAAAAGCACCTCAATTAGCGTGGCACAGGCTTTGGCCTTTGGCCACGCTGTGCGAACGACGCTGGGACGTAACAGAGATTAAACAAATGCTTACCTCTTTTATTCAAAAGCTGACGGCTGACGGCTGATAGCACCTCAAGTAGCACCATCTGTAGCGCATATGCTTACGCCGTCTCAAATGTTTGGTAGCTATCGATTTAAAAATCGGAGAGTTTTTGCCAGAATATATAGGCAAGATGCCGTTTTATTTAGCAGCGTTAGATGACAAAATGAGGCTAGAAGAGGAGAATTCTGCCATAGGAATTATTCTTTGCAAGTCTAAGGAAAGACCATTGTGGAATATGCCTTGAAGGAGTCAAACAAACCGATTGGTGTTGCTACTTATCGAATAGTTTCAACGTTACCACAACAATTGCAGAATCAACTTCCTGCACCTGAACAACTGGCTCTGTTATTGGAGGGGGTGGAGTGATAGTAAGCAGTCAGCATTCAGTAGTCAGCAGTCAGATTTGTGGCATAGACTTCGACGCTGTCACATAACTCAGATTAAACGAATGTTGACCTGTTTTATTCAAAAGCACCTCGCCCATAAGCTGATAGCTGATAGCTGATAGCTGAACGCGCATTAGCTGATAGCTGAACGCGCATTAGCTGAATGCTTACCAATTTCCGGGTCAAACAGTAAAAAGCTTCAATCCTCCAAAAAACCACTTTCTCTGAAGAAGGAGAGGTAAGTTTTAAATAAATCCTGATTAACCTCCGGTAACTTGATCCCACTTCCCCTTAAACCATCAACCACATTGCGACAATCGTACTCAATTAAGTTTGTTATGTTCGACGGTGATTCCGGGAAGTTGGGTAAGTAAGGGTAGAGAGGATTTTCAATATCCTCTATTAACTTAGAACGCCAATCAGTATAGTCAATTTCTTCCAAGCTATAGCCCAGGAATCGCACCCAGTCAAAAATCTCCCTCAGAGACACCGATTTTGGATTAATTAAATGGAATGCTTTCCCAAATAAACGGTTTTGTTGTGAGAGACAAACAATCGCTCGGCTAACATAATCTACTGGGACAAGGTTTTCTGCTAAACCACTCCAGCTAGGAAAACTTTTGAGTTGAATACATCCTTTCACCCGTCGTGAGAGTAAGTCATCGAAACTAGAGACACCGGTTTGACTGTGACCACTAATTCTCGAAGGTCGATAGATAGTTATGGGCAAACCGCGCTTGGCAGCTTGCCAAACTAACTGCTCTGCTACCCACTTGGTCTGAACATAGCCTACTTTTGGTAAATCATCATGATTGGCAGTGGCTGACTCGAGCATGGGTTGGTCAGTTTGGGATGTTGATAACACGCTTATGGTAGAAACGTAATGAACAGGTTTCAGCTTCCCTAGACTGGCCAGTCTCAACACCTCTTGGGTTCCCAAAACATTCGCATCTTTTAAAAGAGGGTAAGACCACACATGATTAACATAGGCTCCAGCGTGATAAACAACATCAATTGCTTGGCATAAATTATTATACTCAGTTGCTGAGAGTCCAAAACCACTGGTTCCTAAATCTCCGATGATGGGAATAATTCGAGATGTAAAATTCTCACGCCATAATCCAGTTGCTTCTAACTTGTTCAATAGTCTTTCTTTGCCAGCATCTATATGCTCGGCGCGAACCAAGCAATAGACAGTAGCAGTAGTTGTGGTCAAGAGTTCAGAAAGTAAGTAAGTTCCCAAGAAACCCGTTGCACCGGTTAGGAAAATTCGTTCCATTGGACTGACGATTGGCGCGATCGCAGTTGATGGCTGAATATCTGGATCTAAAGCAGCTTCTGCGTCTAAATCCCAAGTCTGGGATTGATAGTTTCCAGTTACTAAAGCTTGGTCGATTGCACTAGTCAAATCAGAAACAGAGGGATAATCAAACAATGCCCTTAGAGATAAATTAATTTCGAAGGCTTCACGAATGCGAAACATCAGTTGAGTAGCCAATAGAGAATGACCACCTAACTCAAAGAAACTATCCTCAAGGCTAATGCTCTGAGGGTGCAGGGAGAGAATTTCGGCAAAAAGACTAGCGATCCGAATTTGACTGTCTGTCTTCGGTGCAACGAAGTCACTGCTGTGGCTGAAGGCAGCATCAGGGGCAGGTAACGCTTTGCGGTCTATCTTACCACTGGGAGACAGGGGTAATGACGTCAGGGGCACCACTACACTGGGAACCATGTAGTCTGGTAACTGTTGTCTGATATACTCTTTCAGGGCGCTGATGTCAAGATCATCATCCCCAACTACATAGGCTACCAAGCGCTTGTTTCCTGGGGTATCTTCCCGGGGGATGACGACGCATTCCTGCACCTGCTGGTAGCCACTGAGTAAAGATTCAATTTCCCCGAGCTCAATCCGAAAGCCTCGGATTTTGACTTGATGGTCAATGCGACCGAGGAATTCAATATTGCCATCTGGTAAATACCGAGCCTTATCCCCAGTTTTGTAGAGTCGAGCCCATGGATTATCTGGATGGTGAATAAATCGCTCTGCCGTTAGCTCAGGGCGATTTACATAACCCCGAGCAAGCCCCACCCCGCCAATGTATAGCTCACCGGCAACCCCAATTGGAACTGGCTGGAAAGCTTCGTTGAGCAAATGGATGTGACAATTACAGATGGGTTTTCCAATCGGGGGCAGGGTTGGCCATTGAGCAACGTCTTCTGGCAGGGTAAAAGCTGTCACCACATGACTCTCAGAAGGCCCATACTGGTTATGGAGGGTACATCCGGGCAAACGCTCCATCAAATTGCGAATGGCTCCAGAGATTTGTAACTGTTCTCCTGCGGTAATGATGTCTTGCAAGTGGGTGGGCAATGATGGTGCTTTTTCTGCCACTATTGCTAACTGTTGTAACCCAACAAAGGGTAAGAATAAACGAGCAATGTTTTCCTGGTTGAGTGTGGACAACAGTG
>NZ_JAAHIE010000698.1:0-3288 GCF_010671945.1 Moorena sp. SIO4E2 | reverse complement strand
TGGCAAGGAAGTGGGTCTAGTAACCACTATGGGAGCCTTGCACAGCGGTCACTTAAGCTTAATTGAGCGGGCAAGACGAGAAAATTCTCTGGTGATTGTTAGTATTTTTGTTAATCCTCTTCAGTTTGCACCGACAGAGGATTTTCAGGAGTACCCCCGTGGATTGGCTCAGGATCAAGAACTTTGCCAACAGATTGGAGTTGATGCAATTTTTGCTCCCACTGTGGATCAGTTGTATGGTGACAATCCAATGCCCACTGCGGACAAGGGTGATGAATTGACTCAAGTGGTTCCACCCAAAGCCATGACTTCTGTCCTATGTGGTGTCTCTCGTCCTGGTTTTTTTCAGGGTGTGGCAACTGTTGTGGTCAAGCTGTTGAATTTGGTACGACCAAACAGAACCTATTTTGGTCAAAAGGATGCCCAACAGTTGGCAATCATCCAGCGTATGGTGGCAGATTTAAAGTTACCAGTGACAATTGTTCCTTGTCCGATTGTGCGGGAAAAGTCGGGACTCGCTTGTAGTTCTCGCAATCAATACCTGACACCAGAGCAAAAAGCCCAAGCATCATTACTCTATCAAGGGTTGCGTAGCGCTCAGAAAGCGTTTCAAGGTGGATTATGCGATCGCATCAATCTGATTGAGAGGGTTATGTCAGAATTAGCTGGAACCCAGGATATCCAGGTCGAGTATGTGGAATTAGTACATCCTGTTACTCTCACTCCCCTCGAACAGGTTGAAGAGCAAGGATTATTAGCGATCGCAGTTCACTTAGGTACAACTCGTTTAATTGACAATATACTCCTGTCCCACCGCAAACCGATTGTGGCCATTGATGGTCCGGCTGGAGCTGGAAAATCTACCGTTAGCCGTTTGGTAGCCAAAGAGTTAGGATTGATGTATCTTGATACTGGTGCCATGTACCGGGCTGTGACATGGCGGGTGCTCAAAGCCGGTATTGACTTGGAGGATGAGCTTGCGATCGCAGAATTAGTCAGTAAGTGTACAATTAATCTGACTAATAATCAACCGGGAGAGTTTGGGATTCAGGTGTGGGTTGATGGAGAAGAAGTTACCCAGGTCATTCGCTCACAGTCCGTTACTGCCAAAGTGTCTACAGTGGCTGCCCTGAGTTCAGTACGCCGTGAGTTACTCAAACAACAGCAGCGCTGGGGTCGTCAAGGAGGATTAGTGGCTGAAGGTCGTGACATTGGCACCCATGTCTTTCCCAATGCAGAAGTCAAAGTATTCTTAACGGCTTCTGTCCAAGAAAGGGCACGTCGCCGTCAGCAAGACCTGAAAAACCGGGGGCAAGAGGTGAGCTTAGAACAGCTGGAGCAGGAGATTCAACAGCGCGACCTGAAGGACAGCACCCGTGCTGTAGCCCCCTTGCGCAAGGCAGCTGATGCTATTGAAGTACAAACCGATGGTATGAGTATTGCAGAAGTTACCGATTGTCTTGTCAATATCTACTATCAGCAATTGTCACCGGATGGCTGACCGCTAATCTTAAACAGACAATTAAACAGACAATTAGGCAACAGCTAGCCACCAGTATATAAGATGATGGTTAGTTATAGATGATAATTTACTTTCCTGGTATTTTTGCAGGAGCAAAGGAGACCAATTTTGGCAAAACGTGAGGGCTTATTCTGGTCGCGCAGTACATGGATTATAATTGCTGCTATTCTAAGTTGTATGGCTGGCTACACCTTGAAAACAAGTCGATGGGCTAACCAAAATATTGCTGCACTAATCACTAGGCAAATGCCACAGCAGCAAACTGACTCAAAGAAGGTTGAAACGTTAACTAAGCCGCCAGATAAAGGTTTGCAGCAAGGTATTGCTAAATGGGCAGAGCAAGAGAGAGGCAAGCAGATTAACTATGTTCCTCCGCAATTTCGGGGAAAATATATCGAGGACGTTGAGCTTAAAACTCCACAGAAAGTAATTGCCTTGACCTTTGACGATGGTCCTTGGCCGAAGATGACTAACGATGTCCTACACATCCTTAAAAAATATGATGTTAAGGCAACTTTCTTCGTGGTAGGGAGAAATGTTTATCTATATCCAGAAGAGCTTAAGAAAATTGTGGACCATGGTCATGCCCTTGGCAACCATAGTTGGAACCATAGTTATTACTATCATAATCCCTTAGCAGCTGCTAAGGAAATTGATAATACCACAGCACGGATTTACAAAACTATTAACGTTAAGACCTCTTTGTTTAGACCCCCTGGGGGGATAATGAACAATGGCTTAGTGGCTTACGCCCGAAAAAAAAATTACGTGATTGTAAAATGGTCAGCTGACTCAGAGGATTACTCGGTAAACCAACGTCGGTTGACCTATAATGTTCTCCGCAGAGCGAAACCGGGAGGAATTGTGCTACTCCACGATGGTGGCGGCAATCGTGCCAAGACGATACGAGCTTTACCGGTAATTATTACTGAATTGAGAAAGCAAGGTTACCAGTTTGTGACCGTACCAGAATTGTTGGATATGGCACAAAAAGAGTTGGAGATAGCACAAAAAGAACAGAAGTGACATGTAATTACTTATCAACGGTTAATCGTTAGGTAACCATTCAGCTATCAGCCGTCAGCCGTCAGCTTTTTAATAAAACAGGTAAGCCTTTGTTTAATCTCTTTTACGTCTGCTGCCAGGGATTCATAGTCTTGGGCTGATGGGCTTTTCCCCCAGGTTAAACGCCGATAAATTTGTATTAAAAATTACAGTCAAAAAGTAAACAATAGTATCAAAAATCCATAATTAACCTGTTTATTCTCCATAAGCCCGATTGATTATCAATTATTTGCCCTGTTTTAGTCGATTTGAGAGTACTCTACATTGTGGTTGCGTAAGCAAATCCTCCTTTGATTTTTGTTCAAAGTCAGCGGAAAATTCGTTGACTTTGAACAAAAAAACTGCCTCTGTTGGTGCCCGTTCCCTTGGTGAGGAAACTTCGCCCCTTGTCGCACCGCTTTAGGATGGGATTTATTCGAATTAAAAAAAAAATTAAGTTAATCAGTTTTTTTATGTTACAATTTCTACTAAATTAGATGGGTTTACCCTCACTTATATCATGTCGGGATAATTACCCTTAATAAAAATCTCCCTATCTCCCCATCTCCCCATCTCCCTATCTCCCTATCTCCCAACTCTCTCCTTAATTATGGGTATTCAACCAGACTTGATATTAGATGGGGGGATTTTTGATGCAGGAAAAGAAGTTACAAAGTTTTATCCAAAGTCCAATATCACTGGGGTATTCCTGAATCTGATCA
>NZ_JAAHIE010000697.1:0-3291 GCF_010671945.1 Moorena sp. SIO4E2 | reverse complement strand
GAGCTGAGCGATTATTAAGCAGAAATTAAAGAAAGAAATCTAACGATTTGCCCAACTGGGTAACCTGTTAAGTATGGTTTTAGTGAATTCTCCCTCCGCTAACATGCGCGGGTATAGCGGGGGCTTCAAAGACGAGCGCCCTGATGTGGGTGTTCGTTTTTGAATTTCCTGGTTATGCTTCGTTACCGAAGTTTGCACCACTTACCTAGCGTTCACACGCCCCGGCAGATCGATTGCTCAGGCAGTTTCCAGTTCCCGATGTTCCACGGGTAAAGTTTGATGTTTTGCGATTCCCCGGTTGCAAATTACTTGAGCGCTAGCTACGTCTCTAGGCTTGACAGAACAGCAGTTATCGCAACGGTGAATCCGATCAGCGAGTGTTTTTTTAACAGTTACACCGCAATCGGGGCATTCTTGAGAAGTTCCACGGTGATCAACCGTGTCGAAAAACTTCCCAAGTTTCAACGCGACAGTCTTAGTAATCTGACGCAATTCACCTAAACCAGCGTCTAAGGTATGTTTACCCAACATCCCCTTAGCCATTGTCCGAAAATCAATGTCTTCAAAGAAAATACTGTCACACTCAGCTAGCAGCTGATGAGCCAGTTTGTAATGGTGATCTCTTCTTTGAGCCGCTACAGTTCGGTGAAGTCTCGCTACTTTCAACTGAGCTTTACGGTAGTTAGCTGATCCCTTTTGTTTCCTGTTTAAGCGACGTTGCAGCAATTTAAGCTTGCGTTCTGCTTTGACTTTGAACCGGGGACGCTTTACCTGTAAGCTATCTGAAGTGGCGACAAGGTAATCAAGTCCAAGATCAACACCAATAGCGTGACCGTGGAACCCAACTGACGGAACATTAACATCACACTGGATGCAAATATTGCAATACCAGTGATCCGCTTTTTTGATGACCCGAACATTTTTAATTTTGAAACCATCCGGGATCGGACGATGAAGATTAATTGTCACTTTTCCCAGTTTGGGAAGCTTGATCACGTTGTTTTGAGCATCTAATGGTGAAGTTTTGAACTGAGGAAATAATGTTGATCTCAGCTTCCCTGGTTTCTTAAACCGTGGATATCCAAAACCACGTTCACGCATAAAATCAAACCCTTTGTGAAGCTGTTTGATAGTGCATTGCAGGTTTTGGGCAGGCACCGCTTTCAGTCGTGGGTTTGTCTTTTTAGCTTTAGCTAATTCAGCATTCTGCTTATATTCGGACGGATACGGTTCATCGGGTGGAATTACATATTCACTAACGATTGAACACCGATCAATCGGACACTTCCGGCTGTTTGACCAGTCTTTAATCTGCCTCAAAGCGTAGTTGTAAACCCTTCGAGACGTTTCGAGCCAGTCACACAGGGTGATCGCCTGTTCAGCATCGGGATAAATACGATATTGGTAGTTCAATCTCAGCATACCCATAGTATAGCTAGTTCTACTAGCAACCTCACCATCCGTAGACTAAAAAATTGGTAAAGTTAAGGGCAAGTGGATGAATCCCACTTGCCCTTAACAACCCCCAACCCTAGTTAGACTTAGCCTGGGCTAGGTCTAGACTACCTAAATAGATATCAGTAATTTCCCATAACTATGTCACAACCCACTATAGAATCAATCCTTCAAGAAGAACGGCTGTTCCCGCCACCGACTGACTTTTCTGAGAATGCCCAGATTAAGAGCATGGCGGAGTATCAGCAACTGTATGAACAAGCCAAAGCTGACCCCCAAGGGTTTTGGGCCCAGCTTGCAGACCAAGAACTAGACTGGTTTCAAAAGTGGGATACGGTATTAGATTGGCAACCCCCCTTTGCCAAGTGGTTTGTTGGTGGAAAGATTAATATTTCTTACAACTGTCTTGACAGACACCTCACTACCTGGCGTCGGAATAAAGCTGCCCTGATTTGGGAAGGGGAACCGGGAGACTCCCGCACCCTAACCTATGCCCAGTTACACCGGGAAGTTTGCCAGATGGCAAATGTGATCAAACAACTGGGAGTGAAAAAAGGCGATCGCGTTGGCATTTATATGCCCATGATTCCGGAAGCTGCCATTGCCATGCTGGCCTGTGCTAGAATTGGTGCTCCCCACACGGTTGTTTTTGGTGGCTTTAGTGCTGAAGCCCTAAAAGACCGACTGGTAGATGCTCAAGCTAAATTAGTAATTACTGCTGATGGGGGCTGGCGCAAAGACAAGATTGTTCCTCTCAAGATCCAAGTTGATAAAGCCCTAGAGAATAATGGCGCACCTACTGTAGAAAACGTCCTAGTGGTAGAACGCACCAAGCAAGGGATTGACATGGAACCAGGACGAGACCACTGGTGGCATGACTTGCAACCGGGAGCATCTGCGGATTGTCCAGCGGAACCCATGGATAGTGAAGATATGCTGTTCATTCTCTACACTAGCGGTACCACCGGTAAACCGAAAGGGGTCGTTCACACTACTGGTGGCTATAACCTCTACACCCACATGACTACCAAGTGGACTTTTGACCTCAAGGAGACCGATGTCTACTGGTGTACTGCTGATGTCGGCTGGATTACCGGACACAGTTACATTGTCTATGGTCCATTGTCCAATGGTGCTACTAGCCTGATGTACGAAGGGGCTCCCCGTCCTTCCAATCCCGGTTGCTTGTGGGATGTGGTAGAAAAATATGGAGTCACTATCTTCTACACTGCGCCCACTGCGATTCGTGCCTTTATTAAGATGGGAGACCAGCATCCCAACGCCCGTGATTTATCGTCCCTACGTATCCTAGGAACTGTCGGTGAACCGATTAACCCAGAAGCCTGGATGTGGTACCATCGAGTGATTGGGGGAGAACGTTGTCCCATTGTCGATACGTGGTGGCAAACTGAAACCGGAGGCTTCATGCTCACCCCCTTACCCGGTGCTACTCCCACTAAACCCGGTTCCGCTACCTTCCCCTTCCCAGGCATTATTGCTGATATTGTAGATTTAGACGGCAATCCAGTTGGGGACAATGATGGTGGTTATTTAGTTATCAAACATCCTTGGCCAAGTATGATCCGTACTGTCTATGGCAATGATGACCGTTTCCGCCGCACCTATTGGGAACATATCCAGCCAAAAGATGGCCAATACTTCTATTTTGCTGGAGATGGTGCCAGAAAAGACCCCGATGGCTATTTCTGGGTTATGGGTCGTGTCGATGATGTGTTGAATATCTCTGGTCACCGCTTAGGAACCATGGAAGTGGAGTCAGCACTGGTTTCTCATCCTTCTGTAGCTGAAGCAGCTGTAGTCGGTAAACCTGATGAG
>NZ_JAAHIE010000696.1:0-3292 GCF_010671945.1 Moorena sp. SIO4E2 | reverse complement strand
GGTAATCGCTGAATCGTAAACTCTGGTTCTATAGCGGTAATTTCCCCAACCATGAGGGTAGTTAGGTTTCCCCGGTAACCCAATTTCACTTCTAGGGTATTCCCAATACTGAACAAAGAGTTATCCAACCACAATACTTCCCCTTCCTGCACATCCAAACTGCCCAATTCTAAGGTAAACATACTGGGCAAATTAATCTCTTCGTCTACTGTTAACCCAGTAATATGGAACTGTGCTGACTCTGGTAAACGCGAACCATTAACTAGAATTTCATACTTGGTAAATATTGAGGATTGGGGTTGGGTAAATGGCATTTTTAAAAGTTAAAAGGGAGTAGGGAGTAGGGAGTAGGGAGTAGGGAGCAGCGGATCTGGGAACAGGGAACAGGCAAGAGGCAATAGGCATGCTAGCAATAGGCAATAGTAACGCATAACCCTTGGGCTTGCTACAGCAATCAATCATAACTATCAAAGCAATTTGGGAATAGTTAAGGTTTTACCAATGTCAAGCTGACGGGGATTATCCAATTGATTTTCTTCAGCAATGAGTCGCCACAGCTTAGGATTACCATAGACATCCGCCGCAATGTTGCTGAGGGTTTCACCGCTTTTGACAATACGAGTAGTTAATTCTGGATCGGTACGCCGTTTATCATCTTCTGGATTGAGATATTCCAAAAAAGTGATGTTGACTTTTGCTCGTATCGGTTTACCATTACTTTTGAATAGGGTGAAGGTTTGGGTAAGATTAGTAATCACCCCCACAAAAGGGAAGTCAGAATTAGTTGGTGCTTCACCCCAGTAAACCTTACAAGCTAGTGGTGGTTGCTCTTTATCCTTAACACGTCGCGTGCGGGTAAGGGCAACAAGTTTATTGGTTTCCTCCCGTACATCGTCGATGGCAGTACTATCTAATAAACTATTATTCTTACGCTCAAAATTCTGAGATCGTGAATTTTTAACCCCTTCGGAAACATCAAATAACAATTCCAGAGTTAGTTCCCGACTTCCCCCCCCACCAAAATCTAAAATTGGCGCATTATATTCTTTTTGGCTCGAACCACTCCAAGTAACACCTTTTTTGACAGTATAGGATTCGGGGTTAAATAAAACCTTAACCTCTGGATAGCTTTTTTTCTCTTCCGAATCTATAACCTCTACAGCACGGTACTTCTTGTCTTTATTTTTTTGCCACTTCAAAGGAATAATAGTTAGTTTTTCTAATGCCATTTTCCGATTCCCCGACGTTCCCTTTCTACCATTAGTTTACGAGCCAGAATACGACTGACTTGTTCAGCCACTTTTGTTAAATCTATCCCTGATGCTGATGCTGTTTCTGGGGTAGACATCGGGGTTGTGGCATTTCCCGCCATTGCTTGAACGGTAGAGTTTTCCACTGCATTGGTTTGACGTGCGATCGCTCCATTCGTTTTTATTTGGGTGATTGCTAGAGGTAGAGGCAGTTTCTGATGATGGGAGTTTGTGGTTGATAAGTTTTTACTAGCCTCTATGGTATTAGCCTCTATGGTATTGGTAGTTTTCAGCCAAACCCTGTTTAACTCAGATGAGGAAGATAACTGGCTAGGGGTTGTGGAAACTACAGTAGGGTTACTAGCAATTGAGGCTTTTTGGGATAGTTGTACAGGGAAATTTTCCTGCTGTTTCTGTATGATACCAGTTGGTTGATAGTTTTTTTCTGCTGCTTTGCTTTGGATAATTCCTTTAATTAGAGGTTTATTTTTAGCTTGAATTGTGCTTTGGTATGATTGACTCGTAGTTTTAGCCAGAGGGAAATCTGGACTAGAGTTACTGTGACTTCTAGTTTGGGAATGACTAGCTTGAGTAATGGTGGTACCTTGAGAGGTAATCTGACCTAATTTGGGCTGATTCGGGATAATCTTGGCTTGAATTACAGTATCCTCGTTATCCTCTTTTCTAGATACTGTAGTTGGGGATGAGGCACTTGTCGTTTTAGCCAGAGGTAAATCTGGACTAGAGTTACTGTTAACTTGACTTGGGAAATGACTAGCTTGAGTGATGGTGGGACTTTCAGAGATTAGTTGACCAGAATTTGGCGAGAGTTTAGCTTGAATTACAGTATCCTCGTTATCCTCTTTTCTAGATACTTGACTTGGGGATGAGGCACTTGTCGTTTTAGCCAGAGGTAAATCTGGACTAGAGTTACTGTGACTTCTAGTTTGGGAATGACTAGCTTTACTTAGGGTATCATATTGAGAGGTAATATTCCCTGAGTTCGGGATAATTTTAGCTTGAATTACAGTCTCCTCGTTATCCTCTTTTCTAGATACTGTAGTTGGGGATGAGGCACTTGTCGTTTTAGCCAGAGGGAAATCTGGACTAGAGTTATTTATGTTATTACCTGGAGAGGTGATCTGACCTAAGTTCGGGATAATTTTGGCTTGAATTACCGTATCTGAGCTATCCTCTTTTCTAGATACTTGACTTGGGGATGATGCCCTTGTAGTTTTAGCCAGAGTTAAATCTGGACTAGAGTTATTTATGCTATCACCTTGAGAGGTTAGATTCCCTGAGTTCGGGATAATTTTAGCTTGAATTACTGTCTGATCGTTATCCTCTTTTCTAGACACTGTACTTGAGGATGATGTACTCGTAGTTTTAGCCAGAGTTAAATCTGGACTAGAGTTATTTATGCTATCACCTTGAGAGGTTAGATTCCCTGAGTTCGGGATAATTTTAGCTTGAATTACTGTCTGATCGTTATCCTCTTTTCTAGACACTGTAGTTGAGGATGATGTACTCGTAGTTTTAGCCAGAGGAAAATCTGGACTAGAGTTACTGTGACTTATAGTTTGGGAATGACTAGCTTGAGTGATGGTATCTCCTTGAGAGGATAGTTTACCAGAATTCGGGATAATTTTGGCTTGAATTACTGTCTGATCGTTATCCTCTTTTCTAGATACTGTAGTTGGAGATGATGCCCTTGTAGTTTTAGCCAGAGGGAAATCTGGGCTAGAGTTATTTATGGTATCACCTGGAGAGGTAATCTGACCTGATTTGGGCTGATTCGGGATAATTTTGGTTTGAATTACCGTATCCTCGGTATCCTCTTTATCTGAGCTATCCTCTTTTCTGGAAACTGTAGTTGGGGATGATGGACTATTGGTTTGAGCCAGAGGTAGATCTTGAATAGATTTACTTGGAACTCTAGCAACATTACTAGCATTAGCTGCTGTAATAGTTGCTTTTCGACTAATCCGCAACGTTCCAGATTTTTCAGGGTAGGGAGGTGAGGAAGAGCTACTGGTTTCAGA
>NZ_JAAHIE010000695.1:0-3295 GCF_010671945.1 Moorena sp. SIO4E2 | reverse complement strand
CCCATCAGGTCAGGGATCAGTTTCGGATGATTCTCTCTCCATTGATTCCAGAGTTTTAGACCCTGCTCAAGCTCAGCCAGATGGGTAGGTTCCGCCATGTAGTTGATTAGTCCTCTAGGTAAGAATGCTTAAGAAAGTATTAAATTTAATGTAACATAGCGAAAACAAAGTTTACATTTTGGCAATCGGGAATCGGGAATCGGGAATCGGAACCCACCCCTAACCCCTCCCAGGAGGGGAACGGGAATCGGGAGCAGGGAATCGGAACCCACCCCTAACCCCTCCCAGGAGGGGAACGGGAATCGGGAATCGGCAATCGGGAATCGGGAGCAGGGAATCGGCAATCGGCACCATAGGCAATAGTTGACTAAAACAGCTTTTGCTGCTTGTATCAATGTCAAACCCTTTATCCATAGCGCTATATAAAATGCCTGGCAGGCATATAAAAAGCGACACCCAAGCTATAACGGCTTGGGTGCAACTATTGTTTAAAGACCAGATAGTCTACCGATTTCCCGACTCCCGATTCCCGATTCCCTTCAGAGTTTGTAAAACATGCAACTAATTTTGCTGCAATTAATTTATGCTGCCATCAATTTTGTGCACCTGCTTAAATATAAAAATTGCTTAAACTACACCTGCTTAAATATAAAAATTCCTTTGCTTAAAAATAAACATTGCTTAAACTACACCTGCTTAAAAATAAAAATTGCTTAAATTTTAAAATAATGTCAAAAAAAGCATTGAATGCTATTGCTATCCTATTTTACTATTGTCACAGAGCACAGATTACACTAAGCTGATTTCGGAGTGTAAAGCAAGCATGAAAGAAAAGATCAAAATCCTAGATCTAGAAACCACACCAAGCCAGGAAACCGACCTCCTAAAGTTGTTGTCAGATGAGGAACTCAAGGTGGTTAAAGGCGGCTGGGGCTTTTTCAAAAAAGGCCTCAAGGCGTTGAAGGCGGCGCCGAAGAAACTTTTTAACTCGTTTTAAACAATTTTTTGTTTGGCGTCAAAGGGGAGGGTGATTAGCAGCCAGCTAGTTGGGGGGCGGTCGATTGGCAGCAATAAAATGACCGGAAACCCTGGCTAATTCGGGGTCTTCGGTTACCACGCCACTGGCACCGACCTCTTCCTTTGATGAGACTTTTTTGACAAATGTGATGACCTAAGAGAAACCCTAGCTAGGAGTTTGCTACAAAGCGTGGCACCTAGTTGGGGTTTTCTGTTTAAAAACGGGAGTGGGGAATCGGGAAAAAGCGAGAAAATATTGCTCACGGGCAAGATGCCCATTCTACACAATTAAAATCATTCCCCATTTATACAACACAAAAATTATCCCCATCTCCCGATTCCCAAGACCGATCGGCAAGGTTCCACTCAGGTCTAACTGCATCAGGTCAGGGTTCCGCCATTTGGCGGGATCCTCTAAGTAAGAATGCTGAAGAAACCAAATCTTTCTGTAACAAAACTCACCTATTTTATTACAAAATATTACAAAATATTAATATTTTCCCGGCCAATTGTTACATTTGATCACACCCCACCCTTTTCCCTTTACATTCTTACAAGGCACAGATTATACAATGCTGAAAAGGAGTGTACATATGAAAGAAAAGATCGAGATCCTAGATCTTGAAACCAGACCAAGCAAAGAAATCGACCTCCAGATGTTGTCACAAGATGACCTCAACTTGGTTGTAGGAGGGCACTACGGGCGGGTGCGAAGTGTTTGGTATCACAACAAAACCAAAAAATAAATACCCTACCTTTACCTAACCTGGATTGGATGGCGCGGCGCGGACCATTTAGACGATTAGCATAGCAAAACATCGACCTTATGTCAAAAGTCTTTTTTCTCAGTGGTGGGTGGTCGATTGGCAGCAATAAAAAGACGGGAAACCCTGGCCACTTCCGGGTCTTCGGTTACCTGGCACGCCGTGTTCGCCCGACCCTTGCCAAAATGAGACTTTTTTGACAAAGACTCAGATAGATAAACCCCAGCTAGTAGCCTACTACCCCAGTGGCACCTAGTTGGGGTTTTCTTCTTCGGTTTGTAGCGATAGCAAAATCCTTTGTATTTTCTGGCACATTCGTCTAAGCTATTTCCCAACTGCAAGAAAGCGGGATGCCATTGAGTTAACCCATCCGAGGTTAGGCGTTCATAGGTGCCGTAGTTACTGAAGTCATAGAAAAAGCTTTGACGCATTCTTGCCGCTTTGGGGTTGCCGTGAATATAGCGAAGAGTATTCAAAGCTCTATCCCGGTCTGTCGGGGGAAAACCATCAGCATAGTAACGTTTTTCCCAAAAATGCCCTGTACGTTTCAGCATTCGGTTGAAGCACATGGCAGTGTACCAGTTGAGGAAGTGCATAATTTTCGATAAATCAGCACCACAGACCGGTTCAATCAGGTAGTGAACGTGATTGGACATGATACACAAGCCATAAAGTTTAAAGTCATATTTCAGCAATGCCTTTTTAATGGCATAGAGAAAGACCTCTCGGCATACTTGTTTTGATAATTGAAATTCACGATTGTTGCAACGAGTGGTAATGTGATAGGAATAACCATCTTTAAAGTTAAGGGGGAGTCTAGGCATTTTTACGCTATGTCTATGACAAGAGTAGGAACGGGCAAGATGCCCATTCTACTTGAGAACGAAAATATCAGGAACGGGCAAGATGCCCATTCCACCAAGATGCCCATTCCACCAAAAGCCCACAACGGGCAAGATGCCCATTCCACAAATATTGCTCACGGGCAAGATGCCCATTCCACCAAAAGCCAATAACGGGCAAGATGCCCATTCCACCAAAAGCCAATAACGGGCAAGATGCCCATTCTACAAATATTGATCACGGGCAAGATGCCCATTCTACAAATATTGATCACGGGCAAGATGCCCATTCTACAAATATTGATCACGGGCAAGATGCCCATTCCACCAAGATGCCCATTCTACAAATATTGATAACGGGCAAGATGCCCATTCCACCAAACTATTAAAATCATCCCCCATTTATACAACACAAAAATTATCCGCGACTCCCTACTCCCTACTCCCTACTCCCTACTCCCTACTACCGAAAGAAACCTCAAAGCCTTGTTCTAGGACGCCCCAAAGTGGTAATATAAACAACCGCTTCATCAACAGGAATACCCAAAACGTCATTTACCTGGTCATCAAAGAAGCCACCAATACCACTTACTCCTAAACCAAGGTAAATAGCTGCTAGATTGAGCCGCTGTCCTAGATGACCAGCATCCATGTGCAAGTAACGGTAAGCGC
>NZ_JAAHIE010000694.1:0-3298 GCF_010671945.1 Moorena sp. SIO4E2 | reverse complement strand
AACAATTAATTATAGTTTAGTAATAATACTGATTTGAAATAGAGATGTTTTAGATTCTCTATTTCAAATCAGTATTATTACTAAACTATAATTAATTGTTGGTTGTCGAAATAAACAAGAATTAGACTCTTTGGATAAATTCCTCAGACAGTTTTATATCATTCAACTCAATGCTCAGATATCCCTCAAAGCAGAACAGTTGATAGGCCGCTACTATCTCAGTCATGGACTCCTAATCCCAGACGCTCTAATTGCTGCTACCGCTATTGAAAATCAAATTCCTCTACTCAGTAAAAATCAACGAGATTATCGCTTTATCTCAGAACTCAATCTATTGAAATATCCATAACGTTGATGGACAACTCTCCCCGATTCCCGATTCCCGATTCCCGTTCCCCTCCTGGGAGGGGTTAGGGGTGGGTTCCGATTCCCGATTCCCTACTCCCTATTCCCTATTTCCACCATCGACTAACATCTTCAACCGCTGCCACCGTTTCTCTTAGGGCTTCAATACCCCCAAACTTGATGATTAAAGGAGCTAATTTAGGAAGAGCGTTAAGAAAATTGGGACGGGTTAGACTAGCTAAACTATCAAGAATTTGTTGCCAAAAAGGAAAATCAACGGACGAAGGATTTAATTTCTTAATCAAGTAGTGTAAGACACCGGCTCGCTGGGATTCAGACCCAATTGCTCTGGCAGCGTTTAAGGCTTTTGGTAACACTTGGGGTAAGTGGGGGGTTAAGCCGACTAAGGCATCGGCTCGCCAGTATTCATCCGAAATCGCTCTGGCGCAATCTAAGGCTTGGTGTAACAACACTTCCGATAAGTGGGGGGCTAAGGCTCGTAAGGCTTCTGCTCGCTGGGATTCATCCGAAATCGCTCTGGCGCAATCTAAGGCTTGATGTAACAACACTTCCGATAAGTGGGGGGCTAATTCCTTTAAGGCATCGGCTCGCTGGGATTCATCCGAAATCCTTCTGGTGCAATCTAAGGCTTCTGGTAAAACTTGGGGTAAGTAGGGGGCTAAGCCAATTAAGGCTCTGGCTCGGTATTTTTGATCCGAAATCCCTCTGGCGCAATCTAAGGCTTTTGGTAATAACGTTTCGGGTAAGTGGGGGGCTAAGGCAACTAAGGCTAAAGCTCGGTGGTATTCACGCTCAATCCCTCTGGCCCAATCTAAGGTTTGGGGTAAAACTTCGGGTAAGTGGGGGGCTAAGCGGATTAAGACTCTGGCTCGGTCTTCTTCATTCCGAATCCCTCTTGCGCAATCTAAGGCTTTTGGTAACAACCTTTGGGGTAAGTGGGGGGCTAAGTGGATTAAGACTCTGGCTCGGTAGTCTTCACTCCGAATCCCTTTGGCGCAATCTAAGACTTTGCTTAACAACACTTGGGGTAAGTGGGGGTCTAAGCCCAGCAAGGTTTTGACTCGGTATTTTTGATCCTCAATCGTTCTGGTGCAATCTAAAGCTTCTGGTAACACTTCTGGGAAGTGGGGGGCTAAGCGGAGTAAGACTCTGGCTCGGTATTTTTCATCCAAAATCCCTCTGGCGGAATCTAAGGCTTGGTCTAACACTTGGGGTAAGTGGGGGGCTAAGCCGACTAAGGTATGAGCTCGGTGGGATTCATGCCCAAGGGCTCTGGCGGAATCTAAGGCTTGGTGTAACAAGACTTCTGGTAAGTGGGGGGCTAAGCCGACTAAGGCCTTGGCTCGGTCTTCTTGATCCGAAATCCCTCTGGCGCAATCTAAGGCTTCTGGTAACACTTGAGGTAAGTGGGGGGCTAAGCCGATTAAGGCTTTTGCTCGGGAGTCTTCATCCCGAATGGCTCTGGCGCAATCTAAGGCTTCTGGTAACACTTGGGGTAAGTGGGGAGCTAAGGCGATTAAGGCCTTGGCTCGGTCTTCTTGATCCGAAATCCCTCTGGCGCAATCTAAGGCTTGGTGTAACAAGACTTCTGGTAAGTGGGGGGCTAAGGCGACTAAGGCTGTGGCTCGGGAGTATTCACACCAAATCCCTCTGGCGCAATCTAAGGCTTGGTGTAACAAGACTTCTGGTAAGTGGGGGGCTAAGGCGACTAAGGCTAAAGCTTGCTGGTATTTATTCCCAGGGGCTCTGGCGACTTCTAAGGCTTCTGGTAACACTTTAGGTAAGTGGGGGGCTAAGCCGATGAAGGCTAAAGCTCGGTAGTATTCATTCCCAGGGGCTCTGGCGACTTCTAAGACTTCTGGTAACACTTGGGGTAAGTGGGGCGCTAAGGCGATTAAGGCATCGGCTCGGTTGTATTGACACCCAATCCCTCTGGCGCAATCTAAGGCTTTGGGTAACAAGATTTCTGGGAAGTGGGGGGCTAAGCCGATTAAGGCTCTGGCTTGGGAGTATTCAGACCCAATCCCTCTGACGCAATCTAAGGCTTGGTCTAACACTTGGGGTAAGTGGGGGGCTAAGGCGACTAAGGCTAAGACTCGGTGATCTTCATCCGAAATCGCTCTGGCGACTTCTAAGGCTTCTGGTAACACTTGGGGTAAGTGGGGGGCTAAGCCAATTAAGACATCAGCTCGGTACTTTTCATACTTAATCTCTCTAGCGCAATCTAAGACTTGGGGTAACAAACTTTGGGGTAAGTGGGGGGCTAAGCCGATTAAGGCATCGGCTCGGTGATCTTCATCCGAAATCCCTCTGGCGACTTCTAAGGCTTGGTGTAACAACACTTCCGATAAGTGGGGGGCTAAGGCTCTTAAGGTATTGGCTCGATCTTCTTCATGCGAAATGCCTCTGGCGCAATCTAAGGCTTCCGGTAATAAAGAAGAAGGAAGATACTTACTAATTGCCCTCAAACCCTCTGCTTGACGTTTATAATCTTTGCTCTGTCGCACATAAGCTAGTCCCTGAGCTGGCGTCCAGATTTCTTTATCAACTAATGCTGCCATTAACCTTGGAGGAATATTTCCAGCCAAGCTGTTGAGGGATGTGGTAATCAGAGCATAACGACACTGTAAACTAATCGATTCTGTAGGATTTTCTGTAAAATTGGCTGCTGCTATTGCCCAAGCTCTCGATACATCCTTGATAAAATTAGCAGTTTTTCCCTGTCTATCACACTGCCAATACCAACCGTTATCTCCTTTTGAAGTTTCTTCTTTCAGGAGTTGATGAATTTCATCTATCTTTTGGGCTTTCTCTAGGTGCCAGGTTAAGTGGCTATAGATATAACCATCATCGGGTAAGGTATGCCATAATCCCTTATCGGTCTTAGTTTGATAACGTTCTAATAATTGCTGATGAGCTTCTGTAATTGATA
>NZ_JAAHIE010000693.1:0-3299 GCF_010671945.1 Moorena sp. SIO4E2 | reverse complement strand
GCAGGGAGCAGGGAGTAGGGAGTAGGGAGTAGGAAGTAGGTAGTAGGCTGTATCGCTTTTATAATTAGGCAAAAACTCTAATATTTTTTTTGTATAGCTACACTAAATACCATTCCTATACTAACCACATTAATCTCTTATTTATGCCCTATTTACTATTATAGCTATTCTCAATTTTCCTAATAAAAAAAAATCATAAATACCTTGACATTTGATTAATTTATTTATATATTAATAATGTACAGCATTTAAAACTACTGTTGATCATGACTAAAAACATTCCGCCTAACTCCGATGACAATCAAACTCCTGAAAACCCTGGTCGTAAACCTCAGAAAGTCAAGTACGTTTTGATCGGTTCTCCTGAACAAGTTCGGAATACGATTAATGCCATCTATGGCCTTAAATACGCCTATCCCGACGAGTGGAGCACTCCAGAACCTACTGAAAAGCCTGGTGAGGTTATGACCTTTTTGATTCGATATTTTTATGTAGACTAGGATAAGATTTTGCCAGCGATGCAGCGCGGTCTTGGGGGTTTCCCCCATGAGCGACTGCATCAAGACAGGGTTTTGACGCCCTGGCGACTAGGATTGTGGCGGTTATGTTTAAGCTATCAGCTATCAGCTATCAGCTATCAGCTATCAGCTATCAGCTATCAGTTATCAGCTATCATTTATCAGCTTATGGGTTAGGTCACAGGCTGGAAGCCTGTGCCACAAAGCTGACCACTGACCACTGAGGAATTTATTCGTTGATCAGCAGTATCTAAATTTGAGTTGAGCTCCGCTGTACTTGTGGTGGCTTACACAATAGAATTCGGTCAAGTATTGGGGTTAACCAAAACTTGACCGATTTTTTTTTATTGGTATAGTACTACCCATTACGGCGCTTTGCATAACTATCAAATACACTGAATTTTATCCCTATTCCCTCTTACCTTCTCCCTGCTCCCTGCTCCCTAAAAACCAAGAACTTTGTACCTAATTGAATGGCAAACCGAGGTAAGATTAGGAAATTCCTAAACTCCGAAACGTAAGTAATCGCTTACTTTTGACTTCTGACTTCTGACTTCTGACTTACCCAAGGGCTAAGTCCTCCCAACACCACGAGCCACACGAAAACCGACATCGTCGTACATGATATCGCGCGCGCTATAGAGGTTGCGGTAGGCAGAACGGCAATACCAAGGAATGCCGTCCCACGAGCCGCCCCGCAGGCAATAATAATGATGATTATTATTATTCCATAGACTCCCATCTGTAGGGGCTCCTTCGTAATTATCATGGAAAGCATCCCCACACCACTCAAAAACATTGCCGTGCATATCGTATAAGCCAAAGCCGTTGGGGGGAAAATCTCCTACTGGGGTGGTTTCTCGTCGATATTCCCCTTTTGCTTCCTTTGCATAAGTATGGAAACCATCATAATTAGCTAATCTACTGGTTATGGTCTCTCCATAATGGAATGGCGTGGTAGTTCCTGCTCTACAGGCGTATTCCCATTCCGCTTCACTGGGTAATCTGTATTCCGTTCCTGTATAGTCGGAAAGGCGATCGCAAAATTCCACCGCATCGAACCACTTTACTTGCTCTACTGGTCGATTCTCCCCTTTAAAGCTCGAAGGGTCTGGTTTTAAATCCCGGTTAATTTTTGGTAGGTTGGCCACAGCTCGCCATTGCCCCTGGGTTACCGGATATTTCCCCAGGAAGAAGGGTGGGATGGTTACTTGGTGTTGAGGTCTTTCGCTGTAATTACTCCCCCTCTCACTTTCCGGGGAACCCATTAAGAAGCGTCCTGCTGGGATATACACCATCTCTAGGTCTACTCCATTCCCGAGATCTTGAGTGAAATAACTTGCTTGTTTATTTTCTCGCTTGATTATTTCTCCTTTACGGTTAACTTTTACTACTTCAAAGGAAAACTGCTTTAACTCTGAGGGATTAGCTGAGGTAGGGGTTTCTGAGATTAGGAGTTCTTCAGCCAAACGAGCATACTCCCCTCCTAATCGCCCTAAAACTTGAGCCTTTAGGTGTGCAAAGGGACGAATTTTTGGTTCTAAATCATCATTAATTGCCGTTGCAGGTTTCAGTAAATACGCTTCAAATTCCTTTACGGATAACCCTAATTGATTAGCAATAAACTCAGATACTTTATCAATAACTGAAACGGTTTTACTAATGGGTACAGAATCTACTAATAATCCCCTTACCCCTGGCTTAAAGTCGTACTCAATATAATCGGGATTTGAATCTTGGTCTATCGGTGTTATAGAGTGGAGCAGTCCACTCATAAACACCTCCGCTACATGAATTTGGGCGGATTTTGGTAGCAGAGTTTGTTGAATTAGTTGCACTACAGGTAAACTAACCGGAGCAGCTGCCATTAATCCAGCTAACCGACGCGCCATCGGAGAAGCCGTAGCACGAAATCGACTAACTAATGCTGATGCTTCGGGTTGGGGTTGACTGAGTTCACCATCTACTGCTCTTCTCTGTGCTTGCGGGTCTTCGGATACATCAAAGTTAAACCCCACTGTAGTAACATTCCCCTGACCAGCTATTACCTGTGACCAGGCCAGTAGGGGGTAAGGTTCTAGAGTAATCACCGGAACATTGACAGAGGAAGATTTAAACTCAATATCATCTTCATCCCAAGGTTTAACAATCAACCGAGAATTGACAACTCCAGGACTAATAGAATGCAATTGCACTAGTGTTTCTGAACCTAAAGCCGTGCGTTCCCAAAGCCGTTCAGGAAGTAGCTGAAGGATAGTAAGTAAACCATTGCGTCCCCACAACTCTAGCACTGGATGAATTAATTGTCTGCGCCAAGCTACAGAAATACAATCACTAACCAATAAAATTAAACGTTGTTTCTTGGGGTCAATTAAGACCTGGGGAGGATGGGGAGTGGAATTATAACATCCCGTGCTAGTTTGAGGAAATAAGTTTACCTTGGTTTCAGTAATCCTTAATTCCCACGTGCGTACATCCCGAAAGGCACCATGATGCTTGACTAAATTTTGCAATTCAGTAATTGTCTGTTTCCAAACCGCAGTTGAACTAGTTTTTTCAACCACCAATGCTAACTCTAACCATCGTTCGGAAGCAGGTTTCAGAACTGGTAGCCAAATGTTTGATTCCGCAATTTGGTAAACAGTAGCTTCTTCATCCAATATTGTTTCTATAGCAGATGGGACTTTCCCCATTAACGGACGAAGTGCCCGTCCCAACGCCAAACTATTTCTCAATGCTACCGCTGCTGGCACTTTAATCGGAATTGCTTCTCGACTTTCT
>NZ_JAAHIE010000692.1:0-3303 GCF_010671945.1 Moorena sp. SIO4E2 | reverse complement strand
TTGTTTCCACAGGTGCGAGCCGTGGCGAATTTAATTCGCCAACGGAAAGCGCACCTAAGGATACAAGCCACCGAATTCATTGATAGGGTATTTTTTAATTTTGAATTGATAATTTTGAATTGGAGCGAAGCGATTGACTTCCTTTTTGACGAACTTTCTGAAAGCCTAATTTTTTAGCAACTTTTTCTAAGGCTTTAGCTTTAGCTGGCATGAGAAACAGTTACCTCGACATCATCAGGTAAATTTTTGCCTTCTTCGAGGTATTCTTCTTGAATCATCTCAAAAACAGGATTTAATTCACAGAGGGCTGCTTCAGGAGTTTCTCCCCAGGCATGACATCCTTTAATCGCTGGAATATAAGCGACAAAAGTTCCATTGTCATCGGGACGTAAAATAATTTTATAGTCGTTTATGGATTTCATTGTTGTTTTTATCTAGATATTTTTTTGGCTGTCTATTCTATCGTTGAAAGACCCAACAAAGAGTAATCGGTGGATAATTTAGATTTTGTGCATAACCAAAATGAGGCTAAAAGCTATAGCTCGCGCCTTCCAAACACTATCGCACTACCAGATCTGCGCTCGCACTAAATTTAGGATTTCATCTGCTTCTTAGCAAGATAATGTTCGTCCAGGGCGCGTCTTAGCATCATTTTAATCACACCAGATCTGCTAATGTTGAGTTCTTTTGCCATTTTATCGAGTTCAGTAAGCATAGGGCTAGGAATTTCCACTCCTTGTGGTTTCTATATCCTGTCTTCTTCTTGAAGTCATCTGACGGCGTGTTCCGACTCTTGTGGTTGTGGAGTCAAAATAGCGGTCTATAACTTCTTCTCCTGCTTCAATTTTTTGTTCAATTTCTTCACTAGAAATATTGTTCATAAATTTCTCTCTCCCTTTTCGTGCTTTGACCAGATGTGATTAACCAGATATATTCCCCTTCATCTTTGGTGTTGCCGAAGTTTAGACATTGGCTACTTCGCTCTCTTGTTCAGCTACGATCGCGCTGTCAATTTCGGTTTGATGTGCGGTGTAAAACCCTAGTGCGTCGTTAATTTGAGTTTCAGTTAACCCATATTCCTCGGCCAGCTGGTTGGGAGACATTCCCCATTGGTGGGTGGCGATCGCAATTGTCTGGACTCGAATCCCTGTCCCACGAATGACTGAGACGGGGTGACCACTGGCTCCTTGACGATAAGTAATGTGGGGAAAGCTTGGGTCATGGAATTGATGCTTGATTTCGGCAACTTTTTCAGCCACTGCCCATAAAATAAAGTCGTTGAGGGGAATGCCTTGACGCAAAGCACATTGTTCTACAACTTGGCTGAAGTTGAAGCGGCAAGTTAAGGGAGTAGGATGCCATCTTTAAGGTAAGGTCTGCATTGTCGGTTAATTTACCTTCCGATCCTAACGGATGCTCTTAGTATAGCAGAAGTCAGAAGTCAGAAGGAACGAAGTCAGAAGTCAAACTCTTGCGCTTACAAAGGGTGTGAGACTTTTGTCATGTCCTAACTGCCCTGGCGACTGCTATACCATACACAGCTTCAATGGGTGGCGGACTTTTTGAAATAAGATCAAAAGGTAAAGAAGGTATTGGTCGCTCTCTTTACTGTATGATCAAAGGAAGAGAAGTAATTATTCTGCATTCCTTTATTAAAAAGTCGCAAAAAACACCAAAAAAAGAATTAGATCTGGCCAAAAAACGGATGAAGGAGATAAAAAAGTGAGCCGTCCAACCTTTGCCAAGTTTAAAGAAAAAGCTCTAGTTAATAGTGAAGTTAAAAAAGAGTATGAAGCTCTGGCCGTAGCTTACGATCTTAGAAAGAAACTTATTGACCTAAGGAAAAAAGCCGGTTTAACTCAAGAAGAGTTGGCAAAAATTCTAAATACACAAAAGAGCAATATTTCCCGTTTAGAGAATGTTAATTCATCTTATTCTCCCAAGCTCTCGACGATCGAAGACTATGCTCAGGCTGTTGGATATAAGGTAGAAATTAATTTTGTGCCAATTGAACCTTCTCCTTAACCTGAAATTATATAGCGTTTCTCTTAGCTATGAGGTACACATTATTTTTTACCTCTTCCCTCTTACCTTTTCCCATATCCGCTGCTCCCTGCTCCCTGCTCCCTGCTCCCTGCTCCCTGCTCCCTAAAAACTTAGGTGCGCTTTCCGTAGGCGAATTAAATTCGCCACGGGTCGCACCTCAGAAATTTGTACCTCACAAGTCGTAGAATTGCTATAAGTGTTTGAGCTTATGATAACGGTTGGTCTTTTTTTGATAGTAGTTTGGTCAGTAAAGGGAAAAGGGACGAGAATAATATCCCCAAAATTATAGGTTGTCATACTCGGCATCTTCAGGATTATCCCAAATTTTAGCAAAGACAGATTCAGAAAGTTTAGTCGATACAACAGTTAATTTTCGCTCTGTATTATCTTGACTAAGGGCATCAATCAAATTTTCTACTTGTTGGATTTGTTCAAGGGAGAGTTTTTTAAGCTTTTCTATGAGTCTATTTTCTATAGTGCTATTTGCTGTCATGATTAATTACGTTTTTTTGATTATATTTTTTTACTTAGTATAGCACGATCGCATGGCTCAATGTATGTTATCCGCAACAGAGGATAAGCGTACGCACTCACCACCTCAATTCAATCGTAGGTTGGGTATAGGAACGGAAACCCAACAACATCAGACCGCCACACCAATTAAATTTTAGTTTCTCTTTGCAAGAGAGAAAACCTCGCTCTTGAGGAGAAGACGTTGTGTTGAGGGGAATTATGTTGGGTTTCATTCTTCAACCCAACCTACAAAAGCTACAAAAGCGACGATCGCTACGACCATATTGGCATCAGCCTAGTTCTTCACCTAAGGTTTGCTGTGATGCGTGCCGGATGTGTAGAATGCGAACGGTCGCTCGTTCTTGCTCTTCCAAAATGGTAAAAAGAATTCGATATGAATTACGTCCCCGACCGTAGAGTAATTGTCGTATTTCTTGACTGAAATACTTATTCTCTCTTGCTAGAGGACAACGTTTTGGAAATTGCGATAGAGATTCGATTGCTTGTAGCAATCCAGCATACCATTGGCTTGCCTGGGTGGTAGATGTGACTTGGGATAAACGTAGGAAGGCGCTGTCGGCTTCCGCCTCGGCCACACTGGAAATTTCAATAGGGTATTTCATGAATCGACTGGCAGGTTATACTGGCGACGCTGCTCTTGGGCAAACTCAGCGAAAGACCGAAATCGACCTGCCTGGAAATCATTCAGTCCTTTTTGAATGCCCTTGATAGCCTCCTGTGAAT
>NZ_JAAHIE010000691.1:0-3303 GCF_010671945.1 Moorena sp. SIO4E2 | reverse complement strand
TCGTTAATGTCACAGGCTAGAAGCCTGTGACATTAACGAATGCTTACCTCTTTATTCAAAAGCTGATAGCACCTCAAGTAGCACCATCTGTAGCGCATAAGCTGATAACTGATAGCTGATAGCTGATAGCTGATAGCTAATAGCTAATAGCTGATAGCTTACGATTACCAACCTACTTCTTGAGCTACTCCATACAATTCTTCTAAATGTCGGCAAAATTCACTGTAGGTTCCAATTGGGCGTGCGTCTAATCCAGTTAAATCTAAATTTTCTTCAGTACTTTTCTGTTGGAGGTCTACTCCTTCCTGCTTGTTCCGCATATTTAATCGGTAAGCATTTTGGTCTGGATAAATTTCAAAAATTATCTCGATCGCGTCTTCATAGGTGTCTAAGGAAAGGCTTAGATCGAAGGGCTTTCCAGGTAAAACCAAGCTGATGCTGTCATAGCCTGTTACTTCTTCTGTGTAAAAAACTTGTGATTCGGACATGGTGATAATTATTTGAGTCCAGGCAGGAAAGCTAGTCATTTTTCTTCTCCTTTAAGTAGTGATAGCAATGCCCCTGGGCTTAACCTGGAACTAGCATGGAACGCAATAAACACACGGATGCTACAGTTGAGCAATCGGTGATTCACCACGGCACTAGGGAGGTTACCCCAATAAAGAATACTAATAATAACAAAAATAGTAGGGTAACTATGATACCAATAATGACGAAGGATGTGATCGCCCAACCCCGTTGATGGCGCTTAAAGGCTTTGATACTCTTCCAACGGCGGCTTTTCCATGCCCACTCATTACCCTTGATGCCCAAAATAATCCCCATCACTGGCCAAGCAAGAAATCCAGTCACTAAGGATAGATCGGTCCAGGCAATCAGTCCAATCCAAACTTGATTGGTGACACACCACAAACCTGGTAGACAAAAGGCACCCCAGTTCCAGCCTTGAATCTCTGCTGGCACTAGAACAGATTCGTCAAACACTTGCTTGCAACCGGAATTATTGATGGGAGTCGGTGGAGGGTACGATTTAGACTGGGGAGTTACAGCTACATTACCCTTTATTTCTGTTTGTCTAACCTTAGAATCATCAGAATCATCAGTTCGGATCAGGTCTAGAACCTCTTGAGCAGATTGGAATCGCTCAGAGGGTTGGGATGCCAGCAAACGAGATAGGATACTATTAAACTCTGGAGATAGGGTTACTTCTTCTTCAGTTCGCCAGCTCAGGGTATAAGGGTCAACCAGTTCCTGGGGCTGTTTACCAGTCATCAGTACTAGTGATGTCACTCCCAAAGCATACAGGTCACTATGGGGAGCAGCAATCCCTAGGCGTAGCTGTTCATCAGGTGCATAGCCAACTTTACCTAAACAAGTCCCACCAGCATAGATGGCAGAGTTTTGCCCAGGTGCGCTTGACCTTGGCGAATTAAATTCGCCACGGGTCGCACCTCTGGTTACGGGAGTATTGACTTCTAGGGCAATTTGTTTGACACCACCCAAGTCAATTAATACTGGTACTCCATCGGAAGCACGACGGATAATATTGTCTGGAGCAATATCCCGGTGAATTATTCCTAATTGGTGTAGGTAGCTTAAGACCGGGAGCAATTGCTGAAACAGTTGGATAATTTCGGTTTCGCTGAAGCGTTCCCCTTTGCTTACTCGTTCTTCGAGTAAAGTTTGATAGGTTTTTCCTTCAATGTAGTCTTGGACGAGAAACAACCGTTTGCCATGGCGAAAAAATTCCCAGAATCTCGGAATTTGGGGGGATGAAAGCTTGTGCAGCATGGTTGCTTCCCGTTGAAATAGTTCTTCCGCTTTTTCTAGGGTATGGGTGCCCTGGTTTCTTGGAGTCAGCTCTTTTAGGGTTACTAGTTCATTAAAGCGTCCAGTGTCTTTGGCGAGGTAGGTTTTGCCAAATCCCCCTTGTCCTAAGGTACGTTGAATTATGTAGCGATCGCGTAATCGGCTTCCAGTCTGTAATGTATTGTCATTATTAGTATTGTCTAATGTATTGTCTAATGTATTGTCATTATTAGTATTATCTAGATTAGTCTCTAGGGGACTGCTACTGGGAGGAGGTAGAGAGGCACCACAACGAGAGCAAAAACTTGCCCGACTGGGATTGATTTGCTCACATATCATACAAATGATTGAATTCATGGCTCCACTCTTTTGAATACCAGTTGGGTTCATGCCGTTGCTGCCTAGTTAATTGGTATTATAATTGGCACTATAATTGGCTCGATATGATCTATTTTAGCCACCATGAGAAAAATCAGAGTTCATTCAAATGTGCGGTTTGGGGTAAGTATTGTGGACGGTTGATGGTGAATTGTCAACGAATTGTCAAGCGAAGGCAGCAATCTTAATAAGAAATAAGAAATAGTTAAGAATTGAGCAATCTAGTAATTATGAACTATTTCAGGCTTACAATTCAAAGTTATAGCACTACGCATTAAGGTGTTTGACATTGATACAAGCAGCAAAAGCTGTCGCAGTTAACTTTTGCCTCTTGCCTCTTGCCAATGCCATTGCGCGTAGCGCTATATGTGCTTGAAGTAGGGTGATGGTGCAAATAACAGGAACAACAAAGTTATTGGGTGTGATTGGTGATCCAGTGGAACATTCTTTATCACCACTGATGCATAACCAAGCGATCGCATCCTTGGGTGTGGATTATGTCTACCTACCTTTACCGGTAAAATCAGCAGATTTGAAAAATGCGATCGCTGGTTTTGAGGCGATTGGTCTAGTGGGCTTCAGTATCACTATTCCCCACAAACAGACTATCATCCCCTTGTTGTCGGAAATTTCAACAGTGGCTCAAGGGGTGGGAGCAGTGAATACTGTGTATCGCAACGATCACGGTTGGATTGGTACGAATACGGATATCGAAGGATTTATCACCCCGTTGCAAGGGTATGACCGGGATTGGACTCAAACTACTGTAGTCATTTTGGGGTGTGGTGGTGCCGCACGAGCTGTAGTAGTCGGTTGTGCTGAACTCGGTTGTACTGAGATTCATGTGGTTGGTCGCAATCAGGACAAGTTAGGTCAATTTAAGGAAAGCTGGATTAATTCTGACCTTGCTATTACTATTCATACTCATGCTTGGGAACAACTACCGGAACTTATAGGCCAAGCCAATTTGTTGGTGAATGCTACTCCGGTGGGAATGTATCCCAACATCGAGCAGTCTCCTGTTGATCAGCTAGCTATGGCCAGGTTGCCGGAAAATGCGATCGCTTATGACTTGATTTATACTCCTAATCCCACTCAGTTTTTACGACAAGCCAA
>NZ_JAAHIE010000690.1:0-3304 GCF_010671945.1 Moorena sp. SIO4E2 | reverse complement strand
ATTTTTAAGGCTTTTTGAAGTATTGTTTTTTGCTCTTGTGTCAGATAATTTTTTGCTGGCATATTTCCTATTATTGGGTTATTTATTAATTTTTATTATACCAATTTAAATGCCGAACAGCTTAAAAGCCCTTTCTCATGAGTTTGCCCAGGAAGATCGCGCTCTTGCTGAAGTGGGAATGAGCGATTATGCGGCAAGTCTTGATCAAGAATATCAGCTATGATCAATCAATATCAACGTTTGGAGAGCCCGCCCCGTAACGCACCACCTTTAGACTACGTCAATATCTAAGACTCGATACTGTTGTTTGATACTTCAAAGACTCTTAGCTCGATTATTGCTTCTGGAGTCTTTATCAGCAGACTGCAAAATCTCAAGCTTCTGTGGCTGTTAAGGAAATCATACCAGATAAACCGACGACTTTCAGGAAACTTCCCGCAGAATCACTGATTAGGGCTTAACACCTAACCCAGTAGAATATTAACATAACTCTCAAAAAAAAATATATCTCGGATTAGGGTATATGCGATCGCATGGAATTCCACACCAGCCCTAATCCTTGTTTTATCCGTAATCTCCTCAGGAAATAATAACAACAATGAGCCACTTGATACCTCCTCAGGGTAGGAAAACTACTGAACAAATAATCTCAGAAATATTAGTCAACTATCAAGAGCATACTGATAGAGATAATATTCAAGATTTTTGTAGAGATGTTATCCACAACTGAAGTTATAGTAAATAGGTAATAAATTATGATTTTTAGTCTCAGCTGAATCCTTATAAATATAAGGTGCCCGTTATTATAATTAGACCGTATGATCAAACAATTTTAGTATAATAATTAGTAATTCGATTGCTTAAGTTACTAGTGGGGTAGTCCTTGAAAATTTATTATTCAGTGTTTATACTCAAGCTAATTGAATAAAATTTTGGCAAAGTATAAAAAAAAGAATGAATTAGCACTATGTCAGAACTGAACCCACCTCTTAAAAAAAATGACTTCACTAACACTTGCTGGCAAGATGTAGTGAACAGCAGCGAACCGAAGAATTGTATCACCTATTGTATTGCTTTTGATAAAAAAGTCCAAGAGGCGCAAGAATCAGGAAATTTCACAAAACAAGCTGTTTTTGAAATTCTGGCAGCCGTGACTAACGCTCCAATGAATCCAGCATTAACCGAAGAGTTGTTTACTGATAGGTTTAAGAATCTTACAGAGGAGCAGCTAAATTTTCTTGCTGAAATCGCACCTGAAATATCAGATCCTGAACTTCAAGCGCGAGTAGCAGATATTCTCTGGGTCAGACGACGTGACGATCTAATGGCTCAGTTGTCAATTACCGCTTACTTACAATCAGCAACTACCTTAGAAAGCTCTAATAATTGGAAGGATTCTTTGGACAGAATAGAACGAGCATTTCGGCTGGAACGCCAATTTAAAAATAAGGACAAAGTTGTTTTTAAACATATAGAAGCAGTTCTTGAATGCTATGAAGGCGAAGACTCTTGGTGGCCATCTCCAAGGTTAATGGAGCTATTGCAGGAACATAAATGTGGAGAACCAGTCAAATATGCAGCCCTGGCTGAAAAAGCAGCAAATTTAGCAGAATCAAGCTCTAATTGGGCAATAGCAAGAAGATTCTGGAGTATTAAAGCAAAATGGCATCGTATGGATAAAGACTACAGCAAAGAGCTTGCTGCTTCAATGTCAGCCGCTGAGACTTATGTCAAGGAAGCCGACTCTGCTCTCAAAAGAACTCCACCAAGCTACATGGCCGCATCAGGCTTGTTACAACAAGCTGTTAAAGCCTTTAGAAGCATTCGAGGAACAAAGGAAGAAACTGTGGATGCCAAAGCAAGAGCCGAGGAACTTCACAGGCTGCTTCTTCAGTACCAAGAAGAAAGTCGCAACGAGATGATGACCATTTCTCATAAAATGGATATTAGCAAGGTCGTAGAGGAAGCCATAAATTCGGTTAAGGGCAAAGACTTTAAAGAGGCACTCTTCGCTTTGTCTGTTTTGGCTGTTCCAACTAATGTCTCTAAATTGAGACAACAAGTACAGCAGGACGCTCATAACTCTTTAGGAATTCATCTTGTCCCTATTAACATAATAAATGAAATGGGCAAAACTGTTGCTATTCAACCAGCTTCTGTTCTCTCCAGTGATCCTGAAGAAGCGGAGCGTGCAACCAATTTTTATATGTGCCAGAAAGCCATTGAGTATTATCATCTACAAGCTCAAGCATATATTGAACCTGCCAGATATCAGATTAATTTAGAGCATTGTGTGCGACTTAACGATATTCTCTTCATAGTTCGCCATAGTCCATTTATTCCACCTCAGCGTGAGTACCTGTTTGCAAAGGGGCTGTATGCTGGACTTACTGGAGACTTTTTCACATCTACCCACATCCTAATTCCCCAAATTGAAAACTCTATCCGTTATATCATGTGGCAAAGAGGCATCATTACTTCTAAGTTGAAAGACAAGGGTATTCAGGATGAATTTAGTTTGAGCAAGACTCTTGCTCATTCAAAGATAACCTCTATTTTTGATGAAACTATGCTATTTGAATTGAAATGTTTACTGGTTGAACATGCTGGTAGTAACTTAAGAAATCGTATGGCTCATGGTTTGATTAGCGATGGTGACTTTATGAGTCCATTGATGTCATATGTCTGGTGCCTTACATTGAGGCTTTGTTGCTTGCCTATGTTGATACATCAGCAGCAAGTTGAGCAATCAAAGACAAGTACTGACGCAATCTAACATTAGTGCGATCGCTAATTTTGTAGGGTGTGTTGGGAGCATGTCAAATTCCCATAACAAATGTACTCAAATAACTCATGACCGCTACTGAACCACCAAAAAAGTTTAACCAATCACTTCACCCGACCGCAAGCTAGACAATTTATTATTAAAATTGCGGCTTTATCATAACACCAAAAAATAATCGCATCTCTTTCTTCCTATTCCCGATTCCCGATTCCCGATTCCCGATTCCCAATTCCCTACTCCCTACTCCCTACTCCCTACTCCCTACTCCCTACTCCCCACTCCCTTTGCTATATCACCAAAACCCCCGCTTACCAGTAGGAAGTACCGTTGTCCAATTAGTCTTAGCTTGAGCCAATTGTTCCTGAGTAACTTTAGCATTAGCAAGATTTGCCCCACACAAATTTGCTCCCCGCAGATTAGCATTTTCGAGATGAGCATAACTAAGATTCGCCCCACGCAAGTCTGCTCCTGTCAAAATAGCTTTTTTCAGGTAAGCTCGACCCAAATTGGCATTGCGTA
>NZ_JAAHIE010000069.1:0-22454 GCF_010671945.1 Moorena sp. SIO4E2 | reverse complement strand
TACTAAAAATTAACGCTCCTAAGGGGGCATTGACAGCAGAAATTAGAGATATTATATCTCAAAATAAGACCGAATTATTGCGGCTGATTCAGCAAAAAAGCCACAATTTTAGTGCTCAATCTATACCTTTAATTTCTGTTAATAGAAATGAACATTTTACTCTATCCTATCAACAGGAACGTCTTTGGTCTGTAAATCAGTTAATTCCAGATAGTGCAGCACTCAATATATCTCAAACAATACGGCTCGAAGGTTTAATAGATATTCAAGTTTTGCAAGAAAGCTTAAATAAAATTGTTAGTCGCCATGAAATTATCAGAACAAGTTTCGCCTTAAAAGAAGGCTCCTTGGTTCAGGTACCTATTCCTGAGCTAGATATAAGTATTTCCGTTGAAAATTATCATGGTTTAAGCACAAATGAAATAACAGATGTTATTGAAGAAAATATTGCACAAGAATCTCTAAAAAACTTTGATTTATCTCAAGCTCCACTATTCAGTTTCAAACTGCTACAGTTCAGTGATACAGATGCAGTATTAATATTAGTGTTTCATCATATTATTATCGATGTCTTATCAATTCATTTATTAATTAGGGAACTCCTAACTTTATATGATTACTCTCTGGATAAAAAACACTCTCCCTTAACGGGATTAGATATTCAATATGGCGATTATGCTGTTTGGCAGCGACAATGGTTACAGGGAGAGGTATTAGAAAAAGGATTAAATTTTTGGAAAAAACAATTAGCTGGTGTTTCTACTTTATATCCAGTACCAGTTGATAATTTTCAATTATCTCCAGGATTTAAAGGTATACAAAAAACTTTTAATATACCTAATACTACATTGACTGCAGTTCAACAGTTAAGTAGTCAATATAGTATTACTCCTGTAGTTTTATTTCTTTCAGTATTCTATGTATTGATATTTAAATACTCGCTAAAACAGGATATTGTCCTTAGCTTTCCAGTGTCAGGCAGGGTGCATCACAAACTTAAATCTGCCATCGGTTTTTTTGCCGATATTATCTTACTGCGTGCAAAGATTGATGATAATTTGACCTTCAAACAATTACTATACAAAGTTAAAGAAATTACCCTAGAAGCTTATGCGAACCAACATATTCCTCTAAATTATGTAGCGGAATTTATTGACGCTCAAACCTATCAACAATACAGAAGCTTGTTTCAGATTTTATTTGATTATATTGACATCGACGATGATAAAAATAATCAAAAATATTCTAATTTTAGTATCTCAAATACAATAGATGGTAAATTGCCTACAGACATAGATTTATTCTTTGCTTTGTTAAAGGATAATCAAGAGTTGAAGGGGTTATTTACTTACAATGCTAATTTGTTTGAGGAAGATACTATTACAGCTTTAATAGAATCTTATTTGTTGATTATAGAACAATGTCTTCATTTTCCAGAGACTAAAGTTAATGAATTGAAATTGTCAGAAAATCTGAAGGTTCGTCAAGTAGATATCCACAGTCAGTCAAGAAAAAAAGCTCTGGTAGAAACTGCATTAAAATCTATTCCCGAAGTGCAGGACTATGCTATTTTAACCAGGGATAATCAACAGGTTGCTTATGTGGTTGTTTCAGGTAATTTTTCTATAGAGAAAATAAATTCATACCTACAGCATCATTTATCTCCTGACTTGCTACCTTGTGCTTATGTGCCCATATCTGCCTTACCTCGGACAGAATCAGGGCAAGTAAACGAAGCAGTTTTAGGTACTTTAGAAGTTATTGACTCAGATTTGATCGCCCGTTGGGAAGAAAAACTGCGATCGCACCCACAAATAGAACAAGCAGCAGTAGTTGTCCAACCCCATAAAACCAAAGCAACCCCACCAGTTCATCTATTAGATCTAGTTCCAGAAGCATCTATCACTGGTATGTTCTCTGCAACAACAACAGAAGTTCCGTCCCTTGAAAAAGTTGCATCTCAACCAGAAAATCTGACACCAGTTGTACCCGCATTCAGTGATGGTGGTTCATTAACAATTCCAGATGATGCACCTTTAACCTTAACTGAAGCACTAATTCAAACAGCAACTCGATGTCAACAAAAAGAAATAGTCTATATCCTTTCCCATAAAAAACAAGTCTCCCAAACCTATAGTAGTTTACTGGCAGAAGCTAAATGCACTTTAAATGGTTTGCGTCATCAAGGTTTAAAAGCAGGAGACCGAATCATACTGCAAATCGAATGCCTGCGAGATTATTTTCCAGCACTCTGGGGATGTATTCTGGGTGGAATTCAACCAATAACCGTAGCTGTAGCCAAAACTTATAAACAACCAAATGCTGTAGTCAAAAAGTTATACAATACCTGGGAATTACTGGAACATCCACCAATATTAGCTAGTGAATCCCTGCTCGAGCCACTGCAAAATCTTCAACAGTTACTCCCACTCTCAGGAGTGCAAGTTTTCTCGGTACAAAGGATGATAAATTATCCACCTACCGAAGAAATTCACCATAGTCAACCTGATGATGTCGCATTCTTACAATTAACTTCAGGCAGCACAGGAGTACCTAAATGTATTCAAGAAACTCACCAAGGTATTGTCACCCATATCCATGCTGCTCAACAATTTAATGGATATCAGGAAGAAGATGTTTCCCTCAATTGGTTGCCAGTAGATCATGTCGCTCCCATCCTCACCTGTCACTTCAAAGATACTTATCTAGGTTGTCAGCAAATTGAAGTGGCAACAGATGTGGTGTTAGCTAACCCCATTGTCTGGTTAGATTTACTAGAAAAGTATCGAGTTTCCCATACCTGGACACCCAATTTTGGATTCAAGTTAGTAAGTGATGCTCTATCAAAAGTCTCTCATTTAAGTTGGGATTTGTCTTCGGTGAAATTCTTCATGAATGCAGGAGAACAAGTAACTCCTAAAGTAGTACGAGAATTTCTAAGGTTAGTGGCTCCCTTTGGAGTACCTTCCCAAGCCATGCAGCCAGCTTTTGGCATGGCAGAAGTTTGTACCGCCATCACTTATCAAAATCAGTTTGATTTTGAATCAGCTATCCATCGCATCCGAAAATTCTCCATAGGAGGACAGTTGATTAAAGGGGAGGCAACTGATACAGATGTAATAGAATTTACAGATGTAGGTGCTCCCGTACCAGGAGTTCAAATTCGCATTACCGATGAGAACAATAAACTCTTACCAGAAGGTGTGATTGGTCGATGTCAAATCAAGGGCAAGGTAGTAACTCCTGGTTACTTGAATAATCCTCAAGCTAACTCAGAAGCATTTGTAGGAGATGGCTGGTTTAATAGTGGTGATTTAGGTTTTATCATTGATGGAAAACTGGTATTAACAGGTCGAGTAAAAGAGCTAATTATTATTAATGGAGTTAACTATTATTGCTACGAGATTGAGGATATCGTTAATAACATTGAGGGAGTAGAACCGGCTTTTGCGGGAGCAGTTAGTTTCTCTCAACCAGAGACAGGGACAGAAGGGCTAGCAATTTTCTTCACACCGAAACAGCTACAACTAGAGTCTAACATTGAATTAATCAAAACTATTCAGCGAGAAGTATCATCTCAACTAGGCATTACTCCCACTTATGTAATACCCATATCGGGTGCAGAGTTTCCCAAGACAACAAGCGGTAAAATTCAACGGGTAAGACTGAAACGGATGCTGGAAGGTGGGGAATGTCAAGAAGCAATCAAAGCGATTGATATTCAATTGGCAAATAACCGGACAATTCCCAACTGGTTTTACAAAAAATATTGGCTACTTAAAGAAGCTATTGTTTCCCCTTATCCTCAGCAGGTAGGTCTAACTTTAGTCTTTGTTGACTGCTTAGGATTAGGAGATTTTTTGTCAAATAAATTAGATAAATACGATCAACCTTGTATCCAAGTTGATTTTGGTTCAGGCTTTGCTCAAGGGAATGATCGCCACTATACTATAGTTCCGGGAAATAGACAGCATTATCGAAAGCTATTTGAGTCCATAGCAGTCAAAAAAACACCAATTTCGCGGATCTTACATTTAGGTCACTACCAGGATTACACCGAAGAAGTTGCGGACATAGAAAGCCTAGAAAAATCACATTACCAAGGACTTTTTAGTTTACTACACTTAGTTCAAGCCCTAGAGCAAGTTCAAGGTACACAACATCAGGTACAGTTACTTTTTATCAGCAGTTACATTCAGTCAGTCCAACCTACAGACAATATAGCTTATGAAAAAGCCACGGTATTAGGCTTACTCCAAACCATTCCCCAGGAAATGCCTTGGTTAAGCTGTACTCATATAGATTTACCAGTAGCAGAGGTAGAGGTAAATGGGAATTACATTTGGCAAGAACTCTGTAGTGTTTTCAATGAACTAGAGATAGAAATAGCTTACAGAGATGGAAAACGCCTCGTTTCAGGCCTAGGGGCAGTGGATTTGGCATCAGAATCGCAACAAGAACTACCCTTGAAAAAGGGAGGTATTTACCTAATCAGTGGCGGTCTCGGAGGAATCGGGGTAGAAATTGCCAAGTATATTTTAGAGCATTACCAAGCAAGGCTGATATTGGTAGGTCGAACAGACATAGAGCAACCAAACAATGGGAAGCCAACCCAGGAAGAAAGAGATAAGCTCTCGGAAAAAATGCTGGCGTACCAAAAGTTGCAGCAACTGCCAGGGGAAGTAGTATATCAAGCAGTAGATATCTGTAATTTAGGACAGCTACAACAGGTAGTAGCTCAGGCAGTATCTCAATTGGGTGGAGGTCAACTAGATGGAGTTATTCATCTGGCAGGAATGTACCACGAACAACTCTTGTCATCGGAAACTCAAGACAGTATGAGTGCATTGCTGCGTCCAAAAGTTTTAGGAACTTGGGTGTTGGATCAGCTGCTCAAAGATAATGCTAATGCTTTGTTTATCCATTTCTCATCTATATATGGTTTCTTTGGTGCTACAGCTATAGCTGCCTATTCAGCAGCTAATAGTTTTCAAACAGCTTTCTGTGATCGCCAAAAAGCTCAGGGTAAGAAGCAAGTCTATTGTTTGGCTTGGAGTATCTGGGATGAAAAGGGTATGAGTCGTGGTTACCAAATCAAGGAACTCAGCCGTCTCAAAGGTTACCATGTTATAAAACCATCACAAGGAATATATTCTTTATTGGCAGCTCTGTGTCATCATCACAATAATCTGATAGTGGGTTTGGATCAGAGTAATCTACAGATACAGCGCTTGAGCAGGGATTGTCATAGTTTACAACAGTTAACTGCTTATTTTTCTGCTAAAACAACAGAGTTTCCTGTTCGTCAGTTGCAAGAGTTGGAGGTGCGCGATCGCTTTGGAACTCTTAGCCAAATAATGCCTTCCGCTTTTGTTCAATTAGAAGCACTCCCATTAACACCTGATGGCCAAATAAACCGTAAAAGGTTGCGAGAACCTGACAAAAGTACTACCTCTCAAAATGAAACCGAGCAAAAAATCGCTGGTATTTGGCAAGAGGTTATTCAGATAGAAGAAGTCGGAATTTACGATAATTTCTTTGAACTGGGCGGAACCTCAATACTCCTAATACAGGTTCACAGCAAATTGCAAGAAATATTTGATATCAAGTTGAAAATTGTTGACCTGCTTGCCCACCCAAATGTACATTCATTAAGTCAATTTATTACGGGCAATGGTGAAGCCCAATCAAGTAAAAAGCGCCAAGTTAAGCCGTTAAAGAAACCTCAGGATGATAATGATGTTGCGATAATTGGAATGTCGGGACGTTTTCCCGGTGCGAAAAATATAGAAGAATTTTGGGATAATCTGAAAAATGGTGTGGAATCTATCTCCTATTTATCAGATCAACAGTTGGGAGAATCTGGAGTCGGGACTGATTTACTTAATAATCCTAACTATGTCAAAGTTAATGGTCTGATTTCAGACATCGATCTGTTTGATGCTAACTTCTTTAACTACAGTCCAAGAGAAGCCAAAACAATAGACCCGCAACAAAGGCTTTTCCTAGAATCTGCTTGGGAAGCAATAGAGAGTAGTGGTTATAATCCAGAGACTTATGACGGTTCCATAGGGGTTTATGCTGGCGGTGCGATGCCTACTTACTTAATGTCTCACCTTGACGATCAAAGTTTTATAGTGCTAAGTAATCGCTCCTTTGAACAAATGATTGGGAATGACAAAGATTACCTAGCAACACGCGCTGCTTACAAATTGAATCTCACCGGACCAGCAATAAATGTTCAAACAGCTTGCTCCACTTCATTAGTTGCAGTTCATCTGGCTTGCAAAAGCTTACTCAATGGGGAATGTAATATGGCACTTGCAGGTGGTGTCTCCATCAAGATTCCCCAAGAGGTCGGATACTTATATCAAGAGGGAATGATTGCATCTCCTGATGGTCACTGTCGAGCTTTTGATGCCAGAGCTCGGGGGACAGTTTTTGGTAGTGGTGTTGGAGTTGTATTGCTCAAAAGACTCCAAGATGCAATAGCAGATGGAGATTGTATTCATGCTGTGATCAAGGGTTCAGCCATTAATAATGATGGTTCCTTAAAATTAGGCTACACTGCACCTAGTGTGGAAGGTCAAGCAGCAGTTATTTTAGAAGCTCAAGCTGTTGCTGGAGTAGGTGCAGAGACGATCACATATGTAGAAGCTCATGGCACTGGTACAGAGTTAGGAGACCCAATTGAAATTGAAGCTTTAACAAGATCATTTTCTCAGCACACTCAGAAAAAGCAATTTTGCGCCGTAGGTTCCCTGAAAACTAATGTGGGGCACTTGAATACAGCAGCAGGGGTAGCAGGATTGATTAAAACTGTGCTGGCTATCAAGCACGGATTAATACCTCCTAGTCTGAACTTTGAGCAACCTAATCCTCAGATTGATTTTGCCAATAGTCCGTTTTACGTCAATACCACTCTGTCTCAATGGAAAAGCAATGGCTCTCCCCGTCGAGCAGGAATTAGTTGTTTTGGTGTAGGAGGAACTAATGCTCATGTAGTATTGCAGGAAGCTCCTATTCAAGTTAAAAGTCAAAAGTCAAAAGTTACCAGTGAGGATGATATAGAACGATCGCTCCATATATTAACTTTGTCTGGGAAAACGGAAAAAGCTCTCGAAGATTTAGTCGGTCGTTATCATCATCACCTAGACACCAATCCAGAATTGGATATAGCAAATGTTTGTTACACTGCCAATACAGGAAGGGTTCACTTTAACCACCGACTAGCAGTTGTAGGTTCAAGCCAAGCAGAATTGCTCGAAAAGCTGCTCCAATTCCAAGCAGAAAATGAAGTAGCAGGAATCTTCTCAGGGGAATTACCTAAAAAGCTTACTTCAAGAAAAGTAGCTTTCCTGTTTACCGGTCAAGGTTCTCAGTATGTCAACATGGCAAGAAAGCTATATGAACAAGCACCTGTATTCCGAGAAGCACTCGACCAATGTCACAAAATTCTCAGTAGTACAGAAACATTCCAGGAAACTTCCTTACTAGAAATTCTCTATCCAGTAGACAAAGATCACTCCAGTTCATCTCTGCTAGACCAAACAGCTTATACCCAACCAGCCCTATTTGCCATTGAATATGCCCTGTTTAAGTTATGGCAATCCTGGGGCATAAACCCAGATGTAGTCATGGGGCATAGTGTGGGGGAATATGTAGCAGCAACCGTAGCAGGAGTATTTAGTTTAGAAGAAGGTCTGAAACTAATTGCGACTAGGGCAAGGTTGATGCAACAGTTGCCCTGTGGTGGTGAGATGGTTTCAGTGATGGCTAACGAGTCAAAAGTCCGTGAACTGATTACCCCCTACACAGAAAAAGTAGCGATTGCTGCTATTAATGGTCCATTAAGTATAGTGATTTCCGGAGCCAGTGAAGATATTGGTGCTATTTGTGACAAATTAGAAGCTGAGGGAATCAAGACCAAAAGGCTACAGGTATCTCACGCTTTCCATTCACCATTGATGGAACCAATGTTGGCAGAATTTGAAACTGTAGCCAATCAAATCACCTACCATCAACCCAAAATACCAGTAATATCCAATGTCACAGGATTTCAAGCCGACAAGACCATTGCCACAGCCAAGTATTGGGTAAATCATGTTCTAGAACCAGTCAGGTTTGCCCAAAGTATGGAGACCTTGCACCAACAAGGGTATGAAATCTTCCTAGAAATCGGACCGAAACCAATTTTATTAGGGATGGGGCGGCAGTGTCTGCCAGAAGAATTCGGTGTGTGGTTACCGTCGTTACGGGAAGGAGTAGAAGAATGGCAAGAAATACTTTCTAGTTTAGGAAAGTTATATGTAGCCGGAGTCAAGGTAGATTGGTCAGGGTTTGACCGAGAGTATGCTCGTCAAAAGGTAGTGTTACCTACTTATCCATTCCAACGAGAACGGTATTGGATAGAAAGTAATAAGAGTAACCGCAAAAAACCGTATTTATCAACCGAAAAAAATCTCCACCCCTTATTGGGTAAAAGGTTCTATTGTGCCGGTCAGCCACAACAAGTTCAATTTGAATCTTTATTAGCAGAAGATGAACCAGCCTACCTCAAGCACCATCGAGTATTTGGCCAGGCGCTATTCCCCACAACGGCCTATCTAGAAATAGCTCTAGCTGCAGGAGTAAACCGCTTTAAAACTGATAATCTAGTAGTAGAAGACCTAGTCATCCCAACCGGATTGATTTTACCAGAAGGAGAAATAAAAACAGTTCAGACTATACTAACTCCATCAGAAAACCAAACCTACCAATGGCAAGTATTTACTCAACAGCAACAGCCGAACCAAGAAGAACCCCAGTGGATACTTCATGCCAATGGAAAAATTCGAGCCGCAGAAATGGACAATGGTGTGGCTACTTTTGACCTAGAAAAATACTTGACCGAGTGTAGTCAACCCATAGAAATCCCAGACCATTATCAACACTATCGACAAAGAGGAATTGAGTACGGAAACAGTTTCCAAGGAATCCAACAGCTGTGGAAGGGGTCAAACCAAGCCCTAGGTAAGATTGAGTTATCCCCAGATTTACTCCCAGAAGTCACAGACTATCAGTTCCATCCCGCTTTATTAGATGGGGCGCTACAGGTGCTGATCCATGCACTACCCCAAACCAACACCAACCAAACTTATCTACCCATCGGAATCGAGCAATTCAAAGTATATAGTCGTCCGGGGCTGTCTGTATGGGCAATTGCCTCAGTGACCATTGAAACTCAAGAAAATTGGACAGCTCAACTCACCCTGGTCAATGAAAAAGGCGAAATCCTGGCCACCCTATTTGGCTTACAAGTCAAACTAGCTACCCCTGAAAGCTTACTAGGAACTGAAGCATTTGCCCTGAGCAATTGTCTGTACGAAGTCCAATGGCAACACAAAGGTCGTTTTGGGCGATTACTACCTCCGACTTATCTGCCCTCTCTAGTGGAAATTAGTCAAAAACTCAAGCCAACCCTTGATCAATTAAGTTCTCAAACAGATAATGATAACTATGGTCAACTCTTAACGGAGTTAGATAAATTGAGTGTGGAGTTTGTCTTACAAGCTTTTCGGGAAATGGGTTGGTCTTACCCTGTCGGAAAAAACTTTAGTGCCATCGAAGCGATACAACAAATAAGAATCGTACCAAGCCATCACCGACTATTCAGCCGTCTGCTAGAAATGTTAGGGGAAGTCGGCATCCTCAAGAAAACTGAAGAGCAATGGCAAGTACAGCAAGAATTAGGAGAAACCAACCCCACAGAAAAAACCAAGACGCTACTAAGTCAATATCCCCAAGCTCAAGCCGAACTCACCCTGCTCAACCGTTGTGCCTCCCCATTGAGTGCCGTACTCAGAGGAGCGATAGACCCAGTACAATTAGTATTTCCGGAAGGGGATTTAACGACTGCTACCCAACTCTATCAAGACTCGACCGGGGCGAAGGTGATGAATAGCTTAGTGGAGAAAGCGATCGCCACTGCCTTGGAAAAGTTACCACCACAGCGAGGAGTGAGACTATTAGAAATAGGTGCAGGGACAGGAGGAACAACTAGCTATATTCTGCCTCATCTACCACCGGACCAAAGCGAATATGTCTTCACGGATATTGGTACTTTATTTACAGCCATTGCCCAAGAGAAATTCCGGGATTATCCCTTTGTTAGCTACCAAACCCTCGACATAGAACAAGACCCAACTGCACAAGGATTTATTGCCCATCAATACGACCTAATTATCGCGGCTAATGTCCTGCACGCCACCACCTCCTTAGAGCAAACTCTATGCCATGTTCGGCAATTATTAGCCCCTGGGGGAATCTTGGTGTTGTTAGAGGCAACAACTCGTCAGGGATGGGTAGACTTAATCTTCGGACTCTTAGAAGGATGGTGGAAATTCCAAGATCTAGAATTACGAGGGGACTATCCACTGCTAAGTAGAAGCAAATGGAAACAATTGCTCAGGGAAACAGGTTTTACCGAAGTGGTTACTCTACCAGAGACTGATGGAGTCCCTACAGTTTTGTCCCAGCAAGCAGTGATTATTGCTCAACTAGAAGAAACCACCATAGAGAAGACATCATCAGAACCCAAGGGTTGGTTAATACTAGCAGACCAACAGGGAATTGCCCAAAAAGTAGCTACTCAACTGCGCTCATCCGGACAAGTGTGTACCTTGGTATTTGCTGGGGAAAAATATCAACAAATCGCCGCCGAAGAAATTACCATCAACCCCCACAACCCAGAGGAATTTAAGCAACTGGTAGCTCACCTAAAAGCCCAATTACCTTCCTTATATGGAGTAGTGCAATGTTGGACCACCGAAGCCGGAATTGGTAAAAACATCAGCTCTCAGGAGTTAGAAAACTTATCTCAACTAGGGTGTGGCACCACATTATCCTTGGTGCAGGCATTAGTCAAAGCAGAATTCTCCTCACCGCCACGATTATGGTTAGTCACTCAAGGAGCCCAACCAGTACCTGAAACGGCTGCGCTCATACCAGGAGTAGTACAATCTTCCGTGTGGGGACTAGCAAAAGTGATTAGCTTAGAACACCCAGAACTCAACTGTGTGCGAATTGATTTAGACCCCCAGGACACTCTAGAGCATCAAGCATGGGAACTGTTCTCAGAAATTTGGTCAGAGGATAAGGAAGACCAGGTGGCTTTGCGAGGAAAGACTCGTTATGTGCCTCGTTTAGTGAGTAGTCGTCAAGCTCAAGCAGAAGTGTCTTTGAGCTTCCGGGACGATGCGTCCTACTTAATTACAGGAGGTTTAGGAGGAATAGGTTTACTAGTTGCCCGTTGGATGGTAGAACGAGGAGCCAAACATTTAGTATTGCTCGGACGCAGTTCCCCAGACGAGACGGCACGAAAAAAATTAACTGAATTAGAACAAACTGGAGCCTTTGTAGTAGTAGAAAAAGCTGATGTGTCTGATCTTGAATCAATGACAAGGGTGATGTCCAACATCGAGCAGTCCAACCTACCATTAGCAGGAGTAATTCATTCGGCAGGAATGTTATCTGATGGAATCCTCCAAAACCAGAATTGGTCTAGCTTTGAAAAAGTGATGGCTCCCAAAGTCCAAGGGGCTTGGCATTTGCATCAATTAACCAAAAACCAGCCAATGGACTTTTTTGTCCTGTTTTCTTCTGCCGCTTCTTTGTTTGGTTCTCCCGGTCAGGGAAATCATGCTGCAGCTAATGCCTTTCTGGATGGTTTAGCCCATTATCGTCGAGGTCTGGGGTTGTCAGGATTGAGCATTCATTGGGGTGCAGTATCTCAAGTGGGAGTAGCAGCTGAGCGTAGTGCAGATCTGGCAGAGCTAAAAGGCATGGGTGTGATCTATCCGATTCAGGTATTAGAGTCACTGGAGCTATTGATGAGTAGTTCAAATGTGGAGGTTGGGGTAGTACCTATTAAGTGGTCGGCGTGGCAAGACCGAGTTGCACAATGGCTATTTTTATCAGATTGGCATCAAACCACCCACGCTTATGACCATACTTTTGAATCCTTGAAATGCTCGCTTTTACAACAGTTGAAAACAGCGGTACCCAGTGAACGACGAGAAATTTTAGTTGCTCATGTTCGTCGTCAAGTAGCTGAGGTATTGGGCTTAAATTCATCTCAACAGGTTGATTTAAAACAAGGATTTTTTGACTTAGGAATGGATTCCTTAATGGCTGTGGAGTTCAGGAATCGTTTGCAGAAAAGTTTAGAATGTGATTTACCCTCTACTTTAACTTTTAAATATCCGGATTTGGCAGCATTGATAGATTATCTGACTACTGAGGTGTTTGCCAACTATTTTTCGGTTACCTTAGAGGATAAAGAGAAGAAAGTACAGGAAGAAACTTCGTCATCATCTCGTTTTCAAGAAATGTCTGAAGATGAGATGGCCAAATTACTTGCTCAAAAAATAGAAGATTTGGAATAAAAAAATGATGAAAGAAAGTAGCCGAAGTATTGACTATAAACCCTTAATGGAAAAGGCTCTTATCAAGCTAGAAGCTTTGGAGTCTAAATTGAAGGATTTAGAGTATAAAAAAAATGAACCTATAGCTATTCTTGGTATGGGATGTCGCTTTCCTGGAGAAGCAAAAACTCCCGAACAGTTTTGGCATCTTTTACGTAATGGAGTGGATGCTATAACTGAAGTTCCACTAGACCGCTGGAATATCGATGAATACTATGACCCTGATCCAGAAACTCCTGGCAAAGTTTACACAAGAAATGCTGGATTTTTACATGATATAGATAAGTTTGATCCAGGGTTCTTTGGCATTTCTCCCAGAGAAGCTCTTAGCCTTGACCCTCAGCAGCGTTTACTGTTAGAGGTGAGTTGGGAAGCATTAGAACATGCTGGAATTGTGCCCCAAAACTTGAAAAATAGCCAGACAGGAATTTTTTTTGGTATCACACAAACCGAATATAGCAGATTGCGATTAGCAGACTCCAATTACCATGAACAGCTGAGTATCTATGATGGCACAGGAAACGGTTTGTCTTTTGCATCAGGACGACTTTCCTTTTTTCTAGGGTCACAAGGCCCCAATATGGCTATTGATACTGTCTGTTCTTCTTCTTTAGTAGCAGTACACCTAGCTTGTCAGAGCTTACGAACTACCGAGTCTAATTTAGCTATAGCTGGAGGTGTCAACCTCAATCTCTTTCCAGAAGGAACAATCTTTTTGTCGAGAGCTAAAGCTCTTTCCCCAGATGGCAGATGCAAGACTTTTGATGCTAGTGCAGACGGGTTTAGCCGTAGTGAGGGTTGTGGCATAGTTGTCCTGAAGCGCCTATCGGATGCGATCGCAGATGGAGACAAAATTTGGGCTGTGATTCGAGGTTCAGCTGTTAACCATGATGGACCTAGTAGTGGGTTAACTGTACCTAATCAAATGGCTCAGGAGAAATTAATTCATCAAGCCCTTACCAATGCTAAGGTAGAGCCAACGGAAATTAATTATATTGAAGCTCACGGTACTGGTACATCTCTCGGAGATCCGATCGAGGTGGGAGCTTTGGCATCTGTATTATGCCCCAATCGTAGTCGGTCTAATCCCTTAGTGATTGGTAGTGTAAAAACTAACCTCGGTCATCTAGAGGCAGCAGCGGGAATAGTAGGTCTGATTAAAGTAGTGCTGTCCCTACATTACCAGGAAATACCACCTCATTTGCATTTTTCTACCCCAAATGCCCACATCCCTTGGGATAAGTTTCCTCTGGTAGTTCCTACTTCACCAACACCTTGGTCTCGTGGAGAGAAACCCAGAATTGCAGGGGTTAGTTCCTTTGGAATGAGTGGGACTAATGCCCATGTAGTGTTGGAAGAAGCACCAATTCAAGTCAAGAGCCAAACCCCCCTTATCAAGGATTGTTTAGAGCGTCCTGTTCATTTATTAACCCTGTCAGCAAAAACTCCAAAAGCTCTGGAAGATTTAGTTAATAGTTATCATAATCATATAGACAATCATATAGAAGATGCGATCGCAGACATTTGTTATAGTGCCAACACAGGGCGCTCGCACTTCAACCATCGCCTAGCCCTGATCGTCTCTAACCAACAGGAATTAGCTGAAAAACTGCTTCACCACCAAGGGGTCGAAGCGGTAGCAGGATTATTTTCTGGACAACTTCCCAGCAATACCAGTTCACCATTAGTAGCCTTTCTCTTCACAGGACAAGGTTCCCAGTATATCAACATGGGACAGCAATTGTATGAGCAAGCCCCAGTATTCGCAGCAGCTATCGACGCATGTGACCAAATTCTGGGTTCAGAGTTGGAACATCCACTGCTAAAGGTGCTATATCTAGCAGACAAAGATCACTCCAGTTCATCCCTACTAGATCAAACCGCTTATACCCAACCAGCTCTATTTGCTATAGAATATGCCCTATTTAAGTTATGGCGATCCTGGGGCATTAAACCAGATGTAGTCATGGGTCACAGTGTCGGAGAATATGTAGCAGCAACAGTAGCAGGAGTATTTAGTTTAGAAGACGGGCTAAAACTAATTGCAGCCAGGGGCAGGTTAATGCAACAATTACCTGCTGGTGGTGAGATGGTATCACTGATGGCCTCAGAGTCGAAAGTCCAAGAAACGTTGAATGGAATGTCCCTGGCACAGAAAGTAACCATTGCAGCAATCAACGGACCAGAAAGCATAGTAATTTCAGGGGAATCTGTGGCAGTAAGAACTCTTGTCAGCCGCCTAGAATCAGTTGGCATTAAAACCAAACAACTACAGGTATCCCATGCTTTCCACTCCCCTCTGATGGCACCAATGTTGGCAGAATTTGAAGCAGTAGCCCATCAAATCACCTACCATCAACCGACTATTCCACTAATATCAAATATTACAGGAGTTCGAGCCGACAAGACCATTGCCACAGCCAAGTATTGGGTAAATCATGTGTTAGAACCAGTCAGGTTTGCCCAAAGTATGGAGACCTTGCACCAGCAAGGCTATGAAATCTTCCTAGAAATCGGACCGAAACCAATTTTATTAGGCATGGGGCGGCAGTGTCTCCCAGCAGAATTCGGTGTGTGGTTACCATCGTTGCGGGAGGGAGTAGAAGAATGGCAGCAGATGCTGTCTAGTTTAGGACAGTTATATGTGCAGGGAGTCAAGGTAGATTGGTCAGGGTTTGACCGTGATTATGTTCGTAAAAAGGTAGTGCTACCGACATATCCATTCCAACGACAACGCTATTGGATTGACACAACTAATCAGGCTAACTCAATTCCTATTGCCTCAGTCAAACTTCATCCTCTAATCGACAAAAAATTCCAATCTCCTTTATCGCAAGAGAGCTTTTTCGAGTCATACTTTAGTACTGAAGCCCTCCCCTTTATATCAGACCACCGCGTTTATGAACAAGTTGTGGTAGCTGGTGCTTGCTATATTTCTCTTGTATTAGCAGCGGCTTCTTTAAGCTTTACCACTCAGGGATATCAATTAGAAGAAATTGTCATTCCTCAACCCCTAGTCCTCACAGAAAAAAAAGAACGAACTGTTCAGGTAGCCTTAACTCCCCAAGGAAAAGATCACGCCTTCCAAGTGATTAGTTTTGATGGTGCTACAGACTTGCTAACTGTTGGCACTTCAGACACAAATCAAAGTAGAGGTGCTTGGGCAGTTCATGCAACTGGAAAACTTACACTTAATTATGATATCCCCTCAAGGGTCTTGTTAGAAGAGATTCAAGGGCGCTGTAGGCAAGAAATAGCTCCTCAAGAAATTTACCAAGCTATTTGGGATAAACACCTTCAATTAAGAGAGAGTTTTCAGTGGATTACTCAGGTATGGCTAGGAGAAGCCGAGGTTTTATGCCAAATGACATTGCCAAAAATCCTAGGAGATGTCACCGACTATCAATTACACCCAACTTTGATTGATGCGTGCTTTCAATCCTTATCAGCCCTGACTCTAACACTAACAGTAGATGGGGATGAAACCTTTGTTATTTTTAGCATTGAAAAATTCACGTTTTACCGTGCTTGGGAACAGAGCCAGCTTTGGTGTCATACTACAGTACGAGGGGGTCAACTATCTTCAGCACAAATCCTAAAAGCAGATATAGAGTTATTTGACGAGGGGGGAGAACTCATTGCTCAGATAAATGGGCTTGAAGTCAGGAAAGCAAATGCTCAACTGTTATTGCCAACTCTCCCATCGAAAATTAAGGATTGTTTCTACGAAGTGGAATGGCGACCCAAAGCTCGCTTGGGTGGTTTTTCATTAGTGGTAACTGTGCCAGAGACTCAACAGAATTCAGAGGTGGTTTCTCAACAGGCCCTCATCGTTGCCCAAGCTGAGGAAACCTTAACCACTGCCACTCGATCAGAGTCCCGAAATTGGTTGATTTTAGCAGACATTGAGCAAGTAGCTCAACACTTAGCCCATCAACTGCGTGCTCAAGGAGAAAGATGTACCTTAGTCTATGCAGGAGAAACCTATCAACAAGTCACAGCAGAAGAATTTAGGATTAATCCCCATCAACCAGAAGACTATCAGCGACTGGTGCAAAAAATAACCGCCGACTCAACCAGTTTAGATGGGGTTATCCAGTGCTGGAGTTTGGAAGTAGGAGACCAGAAAAACTTAAGTGGGCAAGAATTAGAACGATTATCCCAGATTGGTTGTGGAACCACCTTATCCTTAGTACAGGCATTAGTGAAAGCCGACTTATCCCAACCCCCCAGATTATGGATAGTTACCCAAGGCGCTCAACCTGTCCCTCCAAAGAATCCAGTGGTTTCCGGTGTGGCTCAAGCTTCGGTGTGGGGGATGGGAAAAGTAATCAGTTTGGAACACCCGGAACTTAAGTGTGTTCGCATCGATTTAGACCCCAATCAAAGCTTTTTGGATAAAGCCGAAGCATTATGGGCAGAAATTTGGTCACAAGAGCCAGAAGATCAAGTTGCTCTCAGAGAAGACACTCGTTATGTCCCAAGGTTAATACCAACTAGTCAGGCAATAGCAACAGAAACACAACTGTTGAAAATGCCATCCCAGCCATTCCGACTGACAATTACACAGAGGGGTACCCTCGAAAATTTAACCCTAGAACCAACACCAAGACGTTCACCCGCACCAGGAGAAGTAGAGATTAGAGTTCTCGCCACAGGACTTAATTTTAGGGATGTTCTGATCGCCTTGGATATTTATCCAGGAAGGGCAGTAATGGGAGGGGATTGTGCCGGTGAAATTGTAGCAGTCGGAGAAGGAGTAGAAAACTTCAAAATTGGCGAGCCAGTAATAGCTATGGCTCCAGGAAGTTTCAGCCAATATGTCACTCTCAGTGCTACAATTGTCGCTCCCAAACCAGATTTTCTCAGCTTTGAGCAAGCTGCCGCCATTCCAGCTAATTTCTTAACTGCCTATTACGCACTGCACCATGTAGCCAAAATCACACCAGGAGACAAAATTTTAATCCATGCTGCTGCAGGAGGGACGGGAATGGCGGCAGTACAAATTGCACAGCAAGCTGGAGCTGAAGTTTTTGCTACTGCTAGTTCTCCGAAGTGGGAAGCTTTAAAAGCTATGGGAGTTAAACAGATCATGAATTCCCGTACCTTAGAGTTTGCTGCCGAGATCATGGATAAAACACAAGGAAAGGGGGTAGATATTGTCCTTAACTCTCTGACTTCTGGAGAATTTATTGCTAAAAGTGTATCGGTTGTAAGTCCTCAAGGTCGTTTTGTAGAAATTGCCAAGCGGGGAGTTTGGGAATCAACTGAGATGGCAACTCTCAGGTCAGATATCTCTTATTCAGTGCTTGATTTAGCTAAAGTATCTCAAGACAAACCTCAATTAATCAAGTCTCTGTTAGAGGAACTGATTGACAAGTTCAACAAGGGCTTGCTCAAATTACCTCCCTTGACAGTTTTCTCGATGGAAGAAGTAGTCAGCGCCTTTCGTTATATGCAGCAAGCCAAACATATTGGCAAAATTATCGTTACTCAAACCGGACAACCAACCGATACCGCCACCGAAATGCCGTTGAACTTCCCAGAAGACGGAACTTACTTGATTACTGGTGGTTTAGGAGGATTAGGATTAGTCATAGCTCGTTGGATGGTAGAGCAAGGAGCCAAGCATTTAGTCTTAGTAGGACGCAGTAGCCCCAAAGAATTTGCCCAGAATCAATTAACAGAGCTAAAAAAAGCGGGAGCCAATCTAGTAATCGAGAAAGCCGATGTGTCTTCCCTTGAACAAATGACTAAAGTGGTCACTAAAATTGAGCAATCTTTACCGCCTCTCACCGGAGTTATCCATTGTGCTGCTGTATTAGAAGATGGAGTCTTGCAACAGCAAAACTGGTCTAACTTTACTAAGGTAATGAACCCGAAAGTGCAGGGAGCATGGCATCTACATCAGTTAACCCAAAATCAGCCCTTAGACTTCTTTATCTTATTTTCTTCTGCTGCTTCTTTATTTGGTTCCCCTGGTCAAAGTAACTATGCTGCGGCTAATGCTTTTCTGGATGGCTTAGCCTATTACCGTCGTACCATAGGATTACCTGGTTTGAGTATCAATTGGGGAGCTGTATCTAAGGTAGGACTAGCTGTTGAAACTGGTGCAGATAGTAGAGCAAGACAAAAAGGAATTAATCCGATATCTCCTTCTCAAGTGTTAGAAGCCTTGGATTTATTAATAAGTATTTCAGCGGTAGAAGTTGGGGTAGTACCAATTGAGTGGAATCAATTTTTAACCCAATTCCCTAATGGAGTAAAACTACCCTTTTTAGAGGGGTTTACTGCTACCCAAAAAGCGGCAACAGAGCTAAAACAGGATAAAATTATATCTCAACTAGAAGTTGCTTCAAAAAGTGAACGGCAAACTATCTTATCAAGTCACCTTCAATCTGAAATTGCTACGGTGTTAGGAATGGGAGACATGACCATTGACCTACAACAGCCTTTAACTACAATGGGACTGGATTCCTTGATGGCTTTAGAATTGCGTAATCGAGTTAAAAGTAAGTTGGGTGTAGATATCCCTATTGTGCAGTTGGTAGAGGGAATTAGTATTGCTGATTTAGGAACAGAAATTAATCAGCAACTAACTTTAAGGAATAATGCCATCAATCAAAAGTCAGAAATGAAATTAGCTGCTCCGGAAGACCTTTCCCAAGCAGATCATCAAAATACCCCTCAGGCTACGATTGAATCACCAACAACAATTTCCGAGCCTAGTGATTCTCCATCTGACTTATTCCCCTGTCTCATTCCTATACAACCAGAAGGTAATAAATCTCCTTTCTTCTGCCTTCCTCCTATAGCAGGAGTTGTTTTTCCCTATTTTGAGTTAGCACGTCTTCTAGGAAAAGACCGACCGTTTTACGGAGTTCAATCCCTAGGGTTTATGGAAAATGAAAACCCCTTAACTAGTATCGAGGAAATGGCGTCTTACTATATTAAAGCGATCAGGACAGTTCAACCTGATGGTCCTTATTACTTAGGGGGCTGGTCTTTGGGCGTTTTGATTGCTTTTGAAATGGCCAGACAGTTAGAAGAACTTGGGGAAGTGACTGCTCGTCTTATTTTGATTGATTTGCCCCCCAATTCAACGAGTAAACTAACTAAGTTGTATGTTGGCTTTCAGTTTTTACTCACACAAGCCTTGCCTCAAATTTGGCCCTATGTCTATGATTATGTTAAAATCCCAAACCAAGCTAACGTCAGGGTATTTTATCAAGATGGTTTACCATCTATACAGTCAGAAAATCAACCCCAAACCGCTGGTAAAGTCTTAAAGAGAATCAACTCTCTTATTCGTTCTGGTCGTCCATTGCTTCGAGTTATACAAGGGAATAGCCAGGCGCTATTTGGTTATACTCCTAAGCACTATACTGGTAAAATTACTTTATTACGAACCAGCAAAGCTTGGAATTCAAATCCTCAAGACCCCACCTTAGGTTGGAGTCAGTTCTCGACTCAGGAGGTAGAAACTCATCTTATTCCCGGTCATCACCTTAATCTACTCCGGCAACCCCATGTTAAGGTGTTAGCTAAAAAGCTAAATAATTTGCTTAAGTAAGATATATAGCAATTCTGATCACGAGTGAGATAAACAGCATTTTTTCTTACTACCCCCCTCCCCGCGCCAGAGCCCTCATCAGGGTAGCTTTTTAACAAAGACGTGACTGTGGGGTGTGGGGTGTGGGGTGTGCGGTTTGGGTGCATCTCAAAGTTGAAAATCAATGTCTTGATGCAAAGCGCGAGTGGGGGAAACCACGCCAGTTGATCATCGGGGAGGGGCTGCGTGGGTCACCTGCGAAGACCTTGAAAGCCCCGTGGGAACCCCCAAGACCTCGCTGCATCGCTACTCCCTACTGCCATTAACCCAGCACAAAAGTCCCTGACCCAATTGAGAACTGCTATATATTTAACCTACAGCAAACTGCTATAATTTTACGGCTCAAAAAAGTGTGCCAAGATCTGAATAAGCTCAGGAGGTCAATAAACTATGAATATGCCCCAGAATATCAAAAGTGGTTTTAGCTTTCATGAAGCCATATTAATGACCAAATTTTGCCAGCAAATCTACTCGGTATACCAGTATGATGATGGGAATGTCAACGACATAGAAATTCAAGAAATCTACAATTCCCTTTACCGCTCTCAAGACTGGAAATTTGTCCACAGCATCCGCAATGATGAAAGCAATGTGCGTGGATTTATTGCCAAAAAAACAACTGGTCATCAGTATACCGTGGTTTTCCGAGGCTCAATCGTGACCGATCGCGGGGCTTTTGAACTAACAGACCTGGTATCTGACTTTGACTGGGATTTAGTCAACTACGGTTCTGTCACTGATAAAAGAATTAAAGTGGTTAAAGGATTTTTGGAAGCCTCTGAATCCGTTTGTGATCAACTCGAAATCTTTTTTAAGACCTTACTAGGTAAGCTTAGACCCAAAGATTTTGACAAGATGCACCAGATGACTTATGAAAGGCAGTTTGCCTGCATCACAGCCATCGCCGATGCTGGAGCAATTCGACTCGGTAATGATTTTGAGCTCGCAGCCAGAGCACTGATTGAGGAAGCAGTGGCAGATGAGGAACTGGGTAATGATGACGAGCTAACAGACATTTTAGATTTTCAACAAAGTAGGGTGCTAGCACTCGAAGAACTCAAGGAGCCAGTGGAAGTTTATGTCACTGGTCATAGTTTAGGGGGGTCCTTAGCCTTCCTGGGTGCTAATGCTTTGCGGCGTTACTTTGGTTCGGCTGTTATGCTCAAAGTCTACACGATTGGCGCACCAAAAGTAGGGAATGAGTCATTTGCCAACTACTACGAGCGACAAATCGGTAAGGGGCTGACCCATCGCGTGGAAAATTTATTGGATATAGCTCCTAGTATGCCACTTCCGCCACCCTTCCCCTTAAATATGTTGGCTGGGAATGGTTTGCGAGTTGGGAACTTGTACCTATCAAACTGTAGTCCTGTTGGAGAGTTACACACTGTGATGGGGCTGGGTTCCCAGGGTGTGTCTGTGGATTTTGGCGGAGCTGTAGAATTCTTGGGTGGCATTCCGTTTCCCCACGGTAGTGATGCCTATTTGCAGTTACTTGAGGAAGACCACCAACGTTGGCAACAATTGTGGCGACCCATACGAAATATTGTGGAAAACTTTATGAACGAGCTTCTCGAAGAACAAACTCAGGCTATTAAAGAGGAGCTGGATCAGGTAAAAAAAGAAATTCAAGGATTAAAGAACCATTATAATGGGAAAGTAGAAGGGAAAGATGGCAAGCCTGCAGAGGTAACAACGGTTACAGGCGATTCACCAAATTGATCTAAAATCAAGTTAAGTGGCTTCTTTAGGGATTAGGCAATGGTTAATGGTTTATGGTTAATGGCAATTTAAAATTTAATATTTTCATTGATGTCTTTTGCCTTTTGTCTTAATCACCAGTTTATCGGGTTTATAGCGTTTCTCGTACTTATGAGGTACAGTCAATTTTATTCCCCCCTTCCGCGCGGCAGGGGGGCAAGGGGGGATTCCTACCTCACAAGGGTAGGTTTGTGAACATTGGGGCGAGTATGTACTTTCATTGCGTAGAAACTCCTCAAAATATGTATCAAAATATACAATAATTTCCGGGATAATTCTCCCCATCTCTCCATTTCCCGATCTGAGGATCTAGCGATGCAGTCGCTCATGGGAGAAACCCCCTAAGACGTAACCGCCGGATTGGGGTGCCTTATTTCATATAACTGAAAATTCTTACTCTAAACCTATCGACTAGTTTGGCTCCCCTCTCCTTACGGTAATTCATTATTACGTGCTGCATCGCTATTTCATGTAACTTAAAATTATTACTCTAAACCTATCAACTAGTTTGGCTGCCCGGGAGCAGGTCTGGCGTTGCAGAACAAAAGTACTATGTACCATTAGAGCTTGGCTTTTACCCATGGGCTATAGATAATGTACAAATATTCGGGCATTTG
>NZ_JAAHIE010000689.1:0-3305 GCF_010671945.1 Moorena sp. SIO4E2 | reverse complement strand
GCTTCCCCTATCTTCCAAGTCAGAAGCGAAGGGGAAGCAGTTCGTTTATTTGTAGAGCATGATGGATGGACTGGCAGTGCAGACAATTCTGCATGGTTTGGAGGTACTAGAGATAACTACTTCGCAGGTAGCCTTGGTATCGGCACAACAGATCCAGGTTCATCGAAATTAAAAGTACAAGGGAAGTTGACGGTTAGCGCAGGCGAGATTCAACTCGATGGTGCTCAACAAATTGTCTTTACAAATAGTGACACTACCAACAACCTAAAATTGCAACTTTGGGATGGATACGGACTGGGTATCAATAGTCAGACTTTATTTTATGCTGCCAATGGCAACCACTCCTGGAGAGATACTAATGGCACTAATGAGAGAATGGTGTTAACCACAGCAGCCAATGGTGGTTTGACTGTCAAAGGTACAGGCAACTCTTCCTTTGCAGGTAGCCTTGGTATCGGGATAACTGGACCGAGCAAGAAGCTTCATGTGGAAAGCGGTGAATTGAGAGTTAGAGCCAGCCATAACAACGCAGATGCTGATATCGGGGCATTCTACGCCCAAAATCTCACCCAAGGGATTGGAATTGGCTACAATCGGATCGAAGCGATTGGAAGTAATACTGATCAGGATATTAACCTTATACCAAAAGGTAATGGAGAACTAATTGTAGATGGAATTGTTAGGGCAAAGGATGCCTTCAGACCTTCAACAAATGATTGGGAAATAGCCAGAAATGGTGAGAATCTAGAAATCAGGGAACCGGAGGAAAGTAATAAAGTTTGGGCAAGATTTACAGATGATGAGAGCTTTCATTTGATTGGCACACCTAATCTGTTGGTAGATGGTGAGATTCGTGCAGGTAATTCAGATATTTACTTTACAAAAACTAATCATAACCACACTGGAATAGGAAATGCTGATGGTTATGCTGCTATTGAGAATGCCGCCAACCACGATGCTCTGATGATTCTGGGAAGGAGTGGTACATCAGTGGGAAGGCAAGTTAAGCTCTGGGATTATTTAAAAGTCCACGGCAGTGTCTCAATTACAAACAGTTTATATGTTGGGTCTTTACCTTATCGTGATGATCGCAATGTGCAGTGGGATGACAGTACTAAACAAATATGTTACGACAATTCTTCCGCTAGATCGAAGGAAAATATCATTTCTCTGGAAGACGATTTTTCTAAAATTTTGACAGTAGAACCCAAGACTTATACACGACCTAACCATCCCAATCGTTGGGAAATTGGATACATTGCTGAAGAGCTTCACGAGATTGGTCTTAACAAACTTGTTTACTACGACCAACAGGGGTTACCTGAAGCAATTAATTACCGAAAAATCAGTATGTACTTAGTTGAAGTTATCAAAGATATGGCTCACAAGAGCAGCAACTATGAACAACGGATCAATCAATTGGAACTTCAACTAAATCAACTAGTGTCAGATGACTAAGTTGAGCAAGATTGGGAGGTAGGGTAAAATGATGGGATTGAAAGCCCAACCAAACAACAACAATCGTAGGGTGGGCATTGCTGATAAAGATCATTATTGAACACCGATCAATGAAATGGGCAATGCCCACCAATGCCCAACCAACCCAATATCCATAGTTTATTGACCACGATTTTTACCTAGAAATACCTTTTACTTACTGATTAAACTAAACCATGAAAGAAAAACTCGAACAACGCTTACAATCCCTAAAATCCGAATATGAAGCTGGTCAAAAAATGCTAGCGGAACTAGAAGCGAAACAAGCTAACCTCCGAGAAACCTTACTCCGCATTAGTGGCGCAATTCAGGTACTGGAAGAAACCTTAGGGGAACCAACTGATACAGCCGAAAACAACACTCAGCCATCGGAGGTAGTTGGTGCTCAAGTAGAGTAGGGAGTAGGGAATCGGGAATCGGGAGCGGTGCGACCCGTGGCGAATTTAATTCGCCTACGGAAAGCGCACCGAGGGAGTCGGGAATCGGGAGATATATTGTAGGGTGGGCATTGCTGATAAAGATCATGATTGAACGCTGAGGCATTAAATGGGCAATGCCCACCAATACCCAATTAGAATCGGGAATCGGGAATCGGGAATCGAATCGTAGGGTGGGCATTGCTGATAAAGATCATGATTGAACCCCGAACAATTAAATGGGCAATGCCCACCAATACCCAATCATAATCGGGAATCGGGAATCGGGAATCGAATCGTAGGGTGGGCATTGCTGATAAAGATCATGATTGAACGCCGAACAATTAAATGGGCAATGCCCACCAATACCCAAAAGAATGTAGAATGAAGAATTGAGAATCGTAGGGTGTGCATTGTTAATTACAATCATGATTGAACCCCGAACAATTAAATAGGCAATGGCCACCAATATCCAATCATAATCGGGAATCGGGAATCGAATCGTAGGGTGGGCATTGTTAATTACAATCATGATTGAACCCCGAACAATTAAATAGGCAATGGCCACCAATATCCAAAAATCCATGGGTACTCTGGTTGGTGGGCATTGCCCAGATGAATTCCGGCAGCATAGGGGGTTGGAAACAGGCTTTTCCCACCCTACAAAATGATCATGATTTAACGGCGAACAATTAAATAGGCAATGGCCACCAATACCAAAAATCCATGGGTGCTCTGGTTGGTGGGCATTGCCCAGGTGAATTCCGGCAGCATTTGGGGTGGGAAACAGGCAATGCCCACCCTACAAAATGATCATGATTGAACGGCGAACAATTAAATAGGCAATGGCCACCAATACCAAAAATCCATGGGTGCTCTGGTTGGTGGGCATTGCTCAGGTTAATTCCGGCAGCATTTGGGGTGGGAAACCAGCAATGCCCACCCTACAGAATGCTACAAAATGCGTACGCACTACGGAAATGGCCACGCTACGGGAACGAGGTTTATGTTAAGCTGTTCGGTGTAGCGTGGGTCCAAGGCTCACGGCTGACAGCTGACCCCTGAATGCTTAGGTTATGGAAACGACAAAATTGTTGAGTCAAGGTCAAGTTATTATTCCTAAGTCTCTGCGAGATGCTCATGACTGGGAAACAGGTCTTGAGTTAATCGCAATTGATACGGGAGATGGGATTCTTTTAAAACCGAAAAACCCTTTTCCAGAAACACTATTAAATCAAGTGGCTGGTTGTTTAAAGTATGACGGCACTCCTAAAAGTCTTGAGGATATGGATGAGGCGATTCGGCAAGGGATAGAGGAGTTATGGCATGATCGCTGTTGATACGAATGTGGTTGTTCGGCTATTGACTCAGGATGATCAGTTACAGTTCAAC
>NZ_JAAHIE010000688.1:0-3307 GCF_010671945.1 Moorena sp. SIO4E2 | reverse complement strand
ATGTTTGCTTTGTTCTGCATTAATGAGGTCGGGGTTGGAAAATTTGATAGTCCTGGTGAACAGTTTATTCGAGATGTAGATCTTGAAGAATATCTAGCTTGCTTAAACGAAGAAGATTGCACAGAAAGATCTGGAAATATTGTGAGACTCAGACCCCATCAGATCCAACCAGTTAAAAAAGTATACAATACTATTGTGGGTATAGATTGTGGGAATGGGCAATTACTAAAAGATATAGGCGTTTTTCTAAATAGAGGTTATTTTCTTGATCTCAACGATTATCGAGAAGATGCCTTAGTGGAATATTGTGGCTCACATTTTGTTTTATCTTACTCGCACAATATAAATAACAATGATTTATATATCGAGGGCTTTGAAGGTGAAAAAGAAAAGGTAGCGAAGCTATTAGTAGAACTTAATATATTACCTAATATGATTAAATGGGTCAATGACTTAATTGATAATGAAGTATGTAGATTGTGTAGGGTAGACGATAACAATAATACATTTGTTATGAAAACGTTTAGTTCTTATATTGAGGCTGAAATTGAGAGATATTCATATCAAAAAAAAGGACATAAACAAACCTATTATTTGGAGCGATATTATACCTAAAAAATTATTGGTAAACCGTTGGGTTCTGGATAAAAAATACGGGCGTTGCTTAATTAAGGTCTGAAAAGATAACGATCAGGACCTGGAACATCCCAGAATCGGAGATAGTGAATCAGGAAACGAATGGAATATTTTAGCATTTCCTCGAATTTTGAAGTAAGCATTCAGCTATCAGCATTCAGCTATCAGCTTATGGGCTATGGGCACCCTTTGCGAACACCTGTTGAATAAAAGAGGTAAACATTTGTTTAATCTGAGTTAAGTCTGCTGACGGCTGACAACTGACGGCACCTCAAGCAGCGTGCGCGTAGCGCATATGCTTACATTTTCAATAACAAAGACTCTTGGGTTGTAGTCGCTCTAAATAATGTCTGATCTTTGGATTTTATCCTTCAATTATGGTCAGATAAGTCTGGCTTATTATCTAATACCCCTCATCACTAATATCAAGTCAGGTTGAATACCCATAATTAGAGGGAGGGTGGGAAGTGTGGGGAGATGGTCAGATGGTCAGATGGTCAGATGGGGGAGATTTTTATTAAGGGTAATTATCCCGACATGATATAAGTTAACTTTGCTTAAATTCTGGCGTAGGGTGGGTTAGGCGGCAAGTATAGCAGTCGAAGTAAAGCTTAAGACATCTTCTGCTCCCTGCTCCGAACGCGCCCCGCGTGGCCTACGGCCTCAGTCCCTGCTCCCTTTCAACCAAAAGACTATGTCCTAAACTATACTTCCCTTGCTATATTTTGAAAGCTCACTTTGTCTTAATGCAATAGCGAGTGGTTTTGGGTCTGTGTGGGTCACCTGCGGGAGCACCGCTGTTTGCCCCGTGGAAACCACGGCAGTTGCTCATGGGGGGAACCCCCTTTGGCCTCACTGCCTCCCCTTTGGCCAACTGCATCGCTTTAAGAGAGCTGTCCGCCGTAACCCACCAATAGTCAGCGACTTAAGCGGTGATTAGATTCACTCTGATAAACAGTCTCTTAGGCCATGAGCTGATCAGCTCAAAAAAAAGGTACCCTCAAGGGTACTGTGAAGCCAGAGTTAGATCTGACATTCTAGAAATGTGTTGATTGAAATGAATTGCACCAAGAGGTAAAACCCATGCCTTACAAATACTCTAACCCCTGTGTGTTCCAAGTTCCGATCAAATTAGAAGTACCCATTGTTCTCGACATCGCTGTCGCTGCTAAGCGCAAGTGCTTTGACAAATATGAGGAAATGGAGATCGAAGAGGCGGAAGGTAACGAAACTACTGAGTCACCCGCACCTCCTACCACTTAGTCCCTTTAGGCATATTTGAAAGGAATCTTTAACGGCTGGCTTTGAATTAGTTCATAATAATTAATCCCTGAAACCCCCCTAGGCTGATCAAGCCAGGGGATTTTTTTTGCCAGTCTCGTGCTTGCTTTTAGGGATCACGGAGGAGGGAGCAGGCAGCAGGTAGCAGCGATGCAGCGAGATCTTAGTGGTTTTCACGCCAGTTGCTCATCTCCCCATCTCCCCATCTCCCCATCTCCCCATCTCCCTACTCCCTATTCCCTATTCCCTATTCCCTATTCCCCGCCCACAAGACCACCATAGACCAGTTTCTCAACTGTCTGTACTATAAACAGTGTTAACTATGGAAAAATAAGGCTTTATTGGTGTCAGCTTTAGGACTACTGATAAAGTGGCACTGTCTCCAATCACTCCAACTGTTATTTCTATTTTACTAGTAAATAAGAAACCTTGATGATTGGAGAAAACAAATGAAAAAAGCAATCTTCTTATTAGCTACAGCTGCTGCAATTACCGTCCCTACAACTGAGGCTTTTGCTCAGCATACTTTTCCTAGTGAGCGTTCCCACTGTCTAGCCACCCTAACTGCTAGCAACCCCGATTCTCGGATCACCTTACGTTCTGGACCAGGAACTAATTATAGAAGCTTGGGTTATGGTTTAGTGGGTGATAATGTCTACGTGCTGACAGCCACTCCTCCAGAGCCAGATTACAAAATAGACAGCTTTGGCTATGGTTGGCACAGAGTAGGTTTTCCAGTAAGTGGTGCCAAAGGATGGATTCGCGACGATTTACTCAAAGTCGAATGTGCTCCCATTAATGATTAAGTAGGTCTATAGGGAAAAAAGGTACCCTCAAGGGTACTGTAAAGCCAGGGTTAGATTTGACATTATATAAATGTGTTGATTGAAATTAATTGCACCAAGAGGTAAACCCCATGCCTTACAAATACCATAAACCCTGTGTGTTCCAAGTTCCGATCAAATTAGAAGTACCCATTGTGCTCGATCTAGCTGTAGGTGCTAAGCGTAAGTGCTTTACTAAATATGAGGAAATGGAGATCGAAGAGAACGGAGCGGGTACTGAGCCAGCCGAACCAGTTGCCACTTTGTATCCTTAGGAATCTTTGAAATGATTTTTTTACGGCTGGCTTTAAAATTCTGGGCATAAATTAATTCCTATCTCTCCTCTATATCCTCCCTCCTGAGCTCAGGAGGGAGGAGTTTTATTGTAGACCAAAACCTATATCCCCCCTAAGTTAGGCCAGACTATCATCAGTTGAAAAAAAGGTACCCTCAAGGGTACTGCCAAGCCAGGGTTAGATTTGACATTATATAAATGTGTTGATTGAAATTAATTACAGCAAGAGGTAAAACCCATGCCTTACAAATACCATAAACCCTGTGTGTTC
>NZ_JAAHIE010000687.1:0-3318 GCF_010671945.1 Moorena sp. SIO4E2 | reverse complement strand
ATCAAATGGTATTACAATGATGATTTGCCCACCCTACAACTCACCTTGTCGGGTGGGCAAATGGGCATGACACTTTGATGAAATTGCCAAACTTTCATGATTTGCCCACCCTACCCGACGGAATGCGATCGCTGAAAATTTGCCCACCCTACGCCTAATCAAATGGTATTACAATGATGATTTGCCCACCCTACTACTGACTGCTGTTCGCGTTCGCGGAGCGTGGCCAAAGGCCAAGCGTGGCCAACGGCCTTTAGCTGTTCGCGCAGCGTGCGCGTAGCGCATTAGCTGTTCGCGTAGCGTGCGCGTAGCGCATATGCTTACGTTCTATACTTAAAGTTACAGCAATTTTGTTGGAGCATAAGCGATGTCCTACAGGGACTTTAAATCCATTCCTGAAGTGTGTAATCGGTTTGAGTTAAACATTGATGAGTCGCAAAATTTGTTTACGGATATTGCTCCCGTCGAAGTTAGCGAACTTTTACAACAAATTTTAAAACGAAATATTCCTCTCGCCAATGCCATCAATACAGAAAAAGCCCGGTCTGAACTTTTAATCGCTCCAACGTTATTAGAAATCCGGGAAATATTTCATAATGAAGTGGGTTTTTTTTCTGGGTCAGAATTCACTATTGATTCAGAGTTAGGATTAAACGGTTATTGTGACTTTATTTTGACCGCTTCACGAGAAATTTATGAGATTCACCGACCTGTTGTTACCTTAGTTGAAGCCAAGAATGAAAATATTAAAGGAGGTTTGGCGCAGTGTATTGCCGAAATGGTAGCAGCCCAACGCTTTAACGAGAGAGAAAATGTCAATTTGCCGATTTTTGGAGCTGTGACAACTGGTCTAATCTGGCAGTTTCTTCGCTTAGAGGGGGTGCTGGTCTGGATAGATCTGCAAGAATACTATATTAGAGACACTGCCAAACTTTTGGGCATTTTGTCTCATCCCTTTCAGGAGTATTTCCCCGTCCGCAATGATAATTAGGTAATTGTATAGTGCTTTTCAATTAGGTGAGGTACAAATTTTTGGGTTTTAGGGAACAGGGAACAGGGAACAGGGAACAGGGAACAGGAAACAGTATGAGTAGGGTGGGCAAATCGACATGATTCGAGATCAAATTGTCAAACTCTCAGAATTTGCCCACCCTACAGTGCTTTCAACCTTCAATATCCTAACCTTCAACCTTCAATATCCCAACCTTCAACCTTCAACATCCCAACCTTCAACCTTCAACATCCCAACCTTCAACCTTCAACATCCCAACCTTCAACCTTCAATATCCCAACCTTCAACCTTCAACATCCTAACCTTTAACCTTCAACATCCCAACCTTCAACCTTCAACATCCCAACCTTCAACCTTCAATATCCTAACCTTTAACCTTAAAAAAAATAGCCGCAGAAATACTATCCACGGCTAGGAATGTTACCTTATGTCATTCAGTTTTTTAACCTATCCAGACGTGATCCTATGTGATTGGACCGGATGGTTTTGCCAGGGGGAAAACCCCCCAGCAATGTCTTGATGCAATAGCGAGTGGGGGAAACCACGGCAGTCGCTCATGGGGGGGACCCCCAAGACCGCGCTGCCTCCCCAAGACCGCTTAGGTGCGCTTTCCGTAGGCGAATTAAATTCGCCACGGGTCGCACCTCTGCATCGCTTTAACGTTTTAACGGAGCCTGAAGTACTTGGTCATAATTGTTATGAATTCTCCGGGAACATCCGTCGGCTGCAGAGGACTCCACTCGGATATTTGGGCGTAGCCCAGTGCATACAGGGCATGCATGGTATTCGTTACTGCCTTGCGGTCGCCCTTTAAAATGTGCTGAACACGGATTTTTTTGTTGGAAGAATCCTCTGGATTGTTGTCTGGATTATTAGTTGGAAATTCTGATGGCATAAGGGTAACCTTTTGCTTTGTAATTTGTATTTATAATCATTATGATTATAAATTAATTTGTCAAGGGTTTTTAGAATTTTTTTTTGAAGGAGAATGTAAATAAATGCGATCGATAACTATCAGCTATAGCAAAATAAACAGGGAACAGGGAACAGGGAACAGGGAGTAGGGAGTAGGAAAAAAAAATCTATCAATTCCTACACTGATTGCTATATCAGCTATCAGCTATCAGCTTTTAGAACAACACTCTTCGGCAATAGAAGGCTAATATTATGTTATGACAATTACCCTTAATAAAAATTTCCCCTATCTCCCTATCTCCCTATCTCCCTATCTCCCTATCTCCCTATCTCCCTATCTCCCTATCTCCCTATCTCCCTATCTCCCTATCTCCCTACACTTCCTTTAGTGCGATCGCTTTTGTAGTGCGAACGCTCTTGTAGGGTGGGCAAATGGACTAGATTTATGATCTTATTGTCAAACTCTCATTATTTGCCCACCCTACCCCGCTGAGTTATGGAAAGCTGAATGCTGACCGCTGACTGCTGAATGCTTATTTAGGCAAATGGACTAGATTTATGATCTTATTGTCAAACTCTCATTATTTGCCCACCCTACCCCGCTGAGTTATGGAAAGCTGAATGCTGACCGCTGACTGCTGAATGCTTATTTAGGCAAATGGACTAGATTTATGATCTTATTGTCAAACTCTCATTATTTGCCCACCCTACCCCTGCCTCCCCTGTGCCCTTGCTGCATCGCTTATTCAATGTTCGGTGTAGCTTGCCCTATGCCCATAAGCACCTCAATTAGGGTGAGCCTAGCCCATTAGCTGATAGCTGTTCGCGCAGCGTGGGCATAGCCCATTCGCTGACGGCTGATAACTAAATGCTTACACTAAATTTAATTTTCGTTCCTTATATGAATATTCATTACTTTTTTTGAGATTAGCTTGTTAATAAAGTTTACATCCGCCCTCCTGATCAATGATATAGAATTTAGTTATGAATACAAAAAATAGAATTATACATCATATTTTTCGGGATGGCGTTAGTCAGCGCGGACGCTTGCTAAGGGAACTCGAACCAGATTATGTTTCCGTAGATGAGCGGGATGTTTATGATTTACTCACCTTCGTACAAGAGTATGCCACAAAACTAAACTATTACGATGAGTCCAATCGGATAAATGGGGATTGGTCGAGTTTCTTTGGGGGAGATGTTGAGCAAATGGTTGCTTACATTAATAACCCGGAAAGTGTTGCCGACGATCCATCGACACAACGGCAATTAGCCCAACCTCATCTAGTTTTGTTGTTCACGTTTTTACAATTATTACGCTATCCTCAGCAACAGTTCAAGGCACTGACCCAAAGATATCTCGATTTTTATTATAAAGAGGTACTGCAGTT
>NZ_JAAHIE010000686.1:0-3331 GCF_010671945.1 Moorena sp. SIO4E2 | reverse complement strand
ATGTTCCAAATACGGACGTAGGATTTCATCACATTGATCTAACCCTTGACGAAAAGTAGGTTGACTTTCATACAATTGCCGTCCCATATTTACATACTGGGAACCTTGACCGGTGAAAAGGAAGGCGACTTTAGGACGCTTGCGACCAATCTTTTGACCCTTGAAAACTCCTGGTGTTTCCTCTCTTTCTGCGGTAGCCTTTAATTGTTCCTGTAACTGCTCTGTTGATTTGGTGACAACAGCGAGGCGATATTTGAAATGCGTACGCCCCACATTGGCTGTATAACAAACATCTCCTATGGCCAATTCTGAATGTTTTTTCAAGTGGTGCTCATAACCGGTGACTAACTGCTCTAGAGCTTCTTCCGTTTTCGCTGAGAGCGTGAGCAGATGCACTGGACGTTCTAACCGTTCTTCTTCCGTGCTCCCCTCCTTGGGAGGGGTTGGGGGTGGGTTCCCTATTAAGAGTTCCTTGTTCTCCACTTCTGCCAACACCACATGGGAGTTAGTGCCACCAAAACCAAAGGAACTCACACCTGCGTACGCTGGCATTGATTTTTCTGGCCAAGGTGTCAGAGTTTCCTGTACTCGCAATGGTATTTCGTCAAACTTGATATAAGGATTCGGCTCAGTGAAATTTAGACTTGGTGGAATCTGGCGATAGTGAAGTGACAGCGCCACTTTAATTAATCCGGCAATACCTGCTGGTGCTTCTAAATGTCCGATATTGGTTTTAGCTGAACCGACTGCACAGTAGTCACCAGGAGCACGACCAACAGAAAGCACTGCTCCTAAGGCTTTCATCTCCATCGGGTCTCCCAGTTTTGTCCCAGTCCCGTGAGCTTCTATATACTGAACCTGACCTGGTGAAACTCCTGCATTTTTGTACGCTGCCCGTAACACCGCTTCCTGTGCCAAGGGATTGGGGGCTGTCAGTCCGTTGCTGTATCCATCTTGGTTAACTGCGCTTCCCTTGACTAAGGCATAGATGCGGTCTCTGTTAGCCAGGGCAAGAGATAGTGGTTTCAGTATCACTAACCCTGCACCCTCACTGCGGACATAACCATCAGCTTTGGCATCAAAGGTTTTACACCTACCGTCAGCAGCCATAAATCCTCCTTGGGCATAGGCTACTGACATCCACGGCGATGTCACCATATGTACGCCTCCCACCAAAGCTAGGCTAGATTCTCCACTCCACAGGCTTTGACAAGCTAAGTGTACTGCTACCAGGGATGAAGAACAGGCAGTATCTATGGCCATGCTCGGTCCATGGAAGTCGAAAAAGTATGAGAGGCGATTGGCGTTAATACAATTTAAGTTACCTGTGCCTGTATAGGTACTAAAGTTACTGGGATTTTGGGCGATGAGTTCGTAGTAGTCGAAGCTTGATACCCCCATGAATACCCCTGTGGGTGTACCTGCCAATTCTTCTGGTGGTTGTCCAGCGTCTTCTAAAGCTTCCCAAGCTAGTTCCAGCAATAGCCGTTGTTGGGGATCCATTGTTTGGGTTTCTCGGGGAGAAATACCAAAAAAATTCGGGTCAAATCGATCTACTTGCTCTAGAAAGCCACCCCACCGACTGTTCGTTTTCCCTGGCTTGGAGATGTCGGCGTCATAAAATAATTCGTTATCCCACCGAGAAGCTGGCACTTCGGTAATTGCGTCTATACCATTACACAGTAATTCCCAGAATTCTTCGGGATTTTTAGCTCCTGGGAAACGACATCCCATTCCTATTATTGCTATTGGTTCTTTATTCATTGGTATTTAACTATTTTATTCTCGAATTTGTTATTTACATAAATTATTTTAAAATTATTTGTTTAAAATTTAGTTTTGGTTTATAGCTCTATGTATCCCCCAAAATTATTTTAACTAATTATTTGATTTTTTTTTCAGACTTAATATTAATTTTTATTAATATCTGTATTACTAATCTAATACAGTTAGAGGTGATTTACTGACAAACTATTTATTGGCTACACTATGGCTGAGGAATATATCAGATATCCCTCAGAGGTTGTCTGAGAAGTCTCATTTGCTACATCCAAGCCCCCGTTGGTCCCCCTCTGGGGGACTTTTAGAAGCAAATTGACTCTTGTTTCCCCCAAAGTTGGGGGGTCAGGGGGGCAAAATTCAGGATCAAAAAACTTGGGAGATATCCTCTCAGCAATCACCAGTGAATTTCAACAAATACTATCCACCAAAGTGCTCTGCCATAGCTTCTATTGTGGGGTAACTATACAGAATTGTTGGGTCTATTTCTTTTGATAGCCAATCCCCGAAATCGCTTGTTAAAGATATTGAGGCTGAAGAATCTAGACCGTAACGATTAAAAGAAGTACTTGTCGATATTTCTTCAATTTCTAGATCTAATAGTTGTGACAGATAAGAAATCAACCACTCCTGAACCTCATCTACTGTGGGTTGATTCTTATTCTCTATACTTCCATTATCTACACTAGTCAGGTTTTCGGTCTCTACGGTTAAGTTTTCCATAATTTATTGATGGGGAGTTACTAGATTTTACTGAAATTATTGACGATACGTGTAACTATCATCAGCTCTCACCAATTAATGATAGTTACACCTCCTAATCTTGTTCAGGTTTCCTATTTTTATTTCTTCTGAACAATCAAGCTAACTTCTTAGCTTCGAGCATTTTGGCGCTTGGCAACTTCACATCCCAAACTAAACCTAATTTTTCCAATAACCAAATTAGGCAGTAACCTAAATCTATTTGCCACCATTTTAACCCGATCGCTGCCGAATTTTCAAAAGTATGGTGATTATTCTGCCAGGATTCTCCAAAAGTAGGAATAGCCACCCAAATATTGTTCCGACTCTGGTCTTTACTATCGAAAGGATGAGTCCCAAAAGCATGAGAAAATGAATTGATACTTAAAATGGAGTTATCTACCACAAACATCCTTACAAATCCACCCCACAGAAGACCTTCCACAGCCCCTATCCAAGAGCCATGAATAATTCCTCCTAAAATAGTTGGCATTAGCAGACCCAAAACTATCCACACTACATAATGGCGATTAATCTTGCTAATGGTTTTGTCTCGCATCAATTCTGGCGCATAATACATCGGGTTAGGATACTCGTGGTTTGTTAGCCAACCCACATGGGCGTGCCACAGACCTCGTAATTTCCCAAATATTCCTTCCCCTAGTAATTCGGGATTTGGGGAATGGGGATCACCAGGCAGGTCGCTGTACTCGTGATGGCGACGATGCACTGCTACCCAGGAGACTACAGGTCCTTGAGCGCCCATACAACCTAGAATTGCTAAAATGACTCTCATCGTCTCGCTGGTTTT
>NZ_JAAHIE010000685.1:0-3331 GCF_010671945.1 Moorena sp. SIO4E2 | reverse complement strand
AAAAACTTCACCGGGTGCATCTCATTTTTGCTGTTTGACACGGTGGTGCGTTACGGGCAGCAACATAACCCTGACTAAGAGGCGAAAAATGAGGCGTTGCTGATTCTGGGTATGGTTTCGCCCCCCTAACCCCCCAAGCGAGGGATTTAGGGGGCTTCAACAAAACCAGATTATCGCTCATTCATTCATTAATTCAGCAACGCCAAAAATGAAGCCCCCCCTGAAGCACCACTAGCAAAATTTTCAAAACTGAGATGCACCCAACATCACCTTCCTTCGGGTCCCTTCACCTGGCTACCCTTGATTGCAAACAAATGCAACGAATTTGGGAAATCTGTAGCTTGCTCATTGTAGCTACAGGAGTTCGCCTATAAAAATGACTGTATCAGTAAGCCAGAACGAGTTACTCAATTCAGCCATCTCTGTATAGAGTTCTTGGGTAATTCGGAGAGTTATGGGTATTGAAGGAGATTCAACATGTATAGCTTAGAGTCCCAGATTAACTACCAAGTCAAAGGTTTCGATCGCGTAGCGTGGCCGAAGGCCAATCGCGTAGTGTGGCCGAAGGCCAATCAGCTCAGTCATTCGGAAAATAAGTCTAAAATTGCTAGTTTACCATCGAATAACTCTCAATTCCTCCTACAAGCTATTCTTGAAGGGTTTGTTGACGGTGTCTTGATTCTGACGTCTCAAGGAAAGTGGGTTCATGCTAATGAACGTGGGCTTAGCATTTGTCGTCAACTCTGTCAAGATAAGTCACAGATGAGTTCTATCCCTGAGTCAATTTGGCGAGTGTGCGAAGGGTTAATTGATAGTCGCGATTGGTTTTCTGGGCAGAAAATGATTCTTGAGTCGGAAATCAAAATGGATAATTCAGTAACATTTCGAGTTAGGGTCAGATGGTTATTTTTGGATAATCAAGCAGAACCATATCTGTTAGTAACTCTAGAAAATCGCCATCATTCTTACTATAATGCTGCTATTACTGATGCTAAAAAATATGGATTGACTAACCGAGAAGCTGAAGTTTGGTTGCTTAAGAAAGCTAAAATGTCTTACAAAGAAATTGCAGCTCGGCTTTATATTACTACCAATACTGTTAAGAAGCATCTGAAAAATATTTATGCTAAACAACAGGCATTAGTTAGTAGCTAATAGGGAGTAGGGAGTAGGGAATCGGGAGTCGGGAATCGGGAGTCGGGAAGAAAGCATTCAGCTATCAGCTATCAGCTATCAGCTAATGCGCACGCTACTTGAGGTGCTTATGCGCTACAGATGGTGCTACTTGAGGTGCTATCAGCCCAAGGCCAACTGACCGCACCTCAAGTAGCGTGAGCTTTTAGCTCACCGCTGACCGCTGACCGCTGACCGCTGAATGCTTAAAGTGTTACTTGATAATTAACAATTATCATAGGACTCTTTTGACGGGTGTTTGTTGCTATGGACGTTTCTGATTCCCAATCTGATTCCCACATCATTACCTACAGCCCTGCCTACACTTTGGTTCCGACTTACGAATGCTTTAATCGCTGTAGCTACTGCAATTTTCGGGCGGAAGCGGGGAGCAGTCCTTGGTTGAGTGTGGAGGATGCGGAAAATCAGTTAAGGTTGCTTCAGTGTCAGGGTGTTTGTGAAATTCTGATTCTTAGTGGTGAGGTTCATCCTAGGTCTTCACGGCGCAAGGCTTGGTTTCAACTAATTTATGATTTGTGTGACCTGGCTTTGTCTCTGGGATTTTTGCCCCATACTAATGTTGGACCGTTGAGTTGGGAGGAGATGGCGCGACTCAAGCAGGTGAATGTGTCTATGGGGTTGATGTTGGAACAATTAACACCGGAGTTGCTCAAAACCGTTCACTGCTATGCTCCCAGTAAGATACCAGAGGTGCGACTACAACAGTTGCAATGGGCGGGAGAATTGGGGATTCCCTTTACGACCGGTTTGTTGTTTGGCATTGGTGAAACTGAGCAGGATTGGTGGGAAAGTTTAAATGCGATCGCACAAATTCATGGTGAGTATGGTCATATCCAAGAGGTCATCCTGCAACCTTACAGTGAGGGCACTACAGAAATCTTTCATAGTCAGTCTTTCGGTCTTAATCACCTGGTAAAAGTGATTCGGAAGGCGCGTCAGATTTTGCCCTTGGATATTACTATCCAAATTCCTCCCAATTTAGTTGATACTGTTGGGAACTTGCCTCAACGGTCTTCTGCTCTATTAGCGTGTTTGGAGGCTGGCGCACGGGATTTAGGAGGAATTAGTCCCAAGGATGAGGTGAATCCCGATTATCCTCATCCCCATAGTTATCGATTGCGCGAAGTGATTGAACCAGCTGGATGGAAGTTAGTAGCGCGTTTGCCAGTTTATCCTAAGTATGACAGTTGGTTACCTGCGAGATTGCAACGGGTGGTTGAGAGATGGCGAATTGGTGATAGGTAATTGGTTATGGGTAATTGGTAGAGGTGTTGAACAGCACTGGAACCAAGATTCCGATAATTTCGTCTCGTCAGAGGTGAAACGATTGACCGACAAGCCTGATGTCAAACAGGAAGTGTGCTCAACAAGTACGTAGCAACTATGTTATCCGACTTCTCTGGCCAAAATCTCCAAGGTCGCTCCTTTAAGGGTCAAAACCTTACAGGAGCAAACTTTAACCACGCTGACCTTCGAGGTGTAGACTTCACCAATGCTCTTTTGAAAGGAGCGACCTTTAGCCATGCTAGGAGTGGACTACGGTATTACTGGGTAATTATTTTACTGGGATTTTCATTACTTCTCTCAGAGGATATCTCCCAAGTTTTTTTATACTGAATTTTGCCCCCCTAGCCCCCCAACTTTGGGGGGAACAAGAGTCAATTTGCTTCTAAAAGTCCCCCAAAATTGGGGGATTTAGGGGGCTTGGATGTAACAAATGAAACTTCTCAGACAACCTCTCAGTATTATCAAGTCACATTTTCTGTCGAACTGGTCATATTTCCCTGAAATTTCTGGAATCAGAATCCCCTATTCTTCAGAGTTGTAGGGTGGGCAAAAACATTTTGGTTATGGGTGAGTATTCTAGATAATATCAATTTGCCCACCCTACTGACTTGTAGGTTGTAGGGTGGGCAAAAATATTTTGGTTATGGGTGAGTATTCTAGATAATATCAATTTGCCCACCCTACTTTAATTGGGATTTTTTTTGACATTAGGTGGGCAAAAATATTTTGGTTATGGGTGAGTATTCTAGATAATATCAATTTGCCCACCCTACTGACTTGTAGGTTGTAGGGTGGGCAAAAAAAAACATTTTGGTTATGGGTGAGTATTCTAGATAATATCAATTTGCCC
>NZ_JAAHIE010000684.1:0-3335 GCF_010671945.1 Moorena sp. SIO4E2 | reverse complement strand
GGAGAAGGATATGCGCGGTTGTTCCATGCTTCTAGCTCTTCTAGTGTTTGCTGGATTGTTGTATTTTATCGTCAATTCTGGTACCTTTGAAGGGTTGATGGACACCATAACACCCTCGGAACGGCAATTGGAATAAGCGATAGGGCTGGGCGCGGGGAGTGTAGGGAGATGGGGAGATGGGGAGATGGGGAGATGGGGAGATGGGGAGATGGGGAGATGGGGAGATGGGGAGCAAGAGTATAGTTTAAAATTGGTATTAGCAATGTTTCATTTCTTGAAGTTCTTAACACCATTACACCCATTGCTATAGCGTTTATTATAGTAATGAAGTACACATAATTTTTTTTATATTCCCTATTCCCGACTCCCGACTCCCGACTCCCGATTCCCTAAAATCCCAGACTTGATATCAATCAACTGCTGAAACCGCTGGTCTGAGCGAATGGTGTCAAAAGATGAATCAGTTTTTGCCATCTCTCGAGATTTTTCAGGATTGAGATTAATTGCCTGTTGCAAGTTATAAAGAGCTAAGTCTATATTTCCTTGTAAGGCATAACAGCAGGCTTTGTTGTACCAAGCTAGGTGGAAATCGGGTTTAATTTTTAAAGCTTGGTCAAAGTTAGCAATCGCTGCTTCCTTGTTTTGTTGTAATTGCAATAAAGCAAGCCCCCTCAGGTACCAAGCTTCGTGGTGATTGGGTTTAGGTATCAAAGCTTGGTCAAACGAATCAATCCCTACTTCGTTCAGTCCTAAGTCCGATAGAGCAACCCCCCGGTGGTGCCAAGCTAGGTGGTGATCGTCGGGTTTAAACTTCAAACCTTGTTGAAAGGAATCAATCGCTGCTTCCTTTCGTCCTAATTGCCATAGGGCATTCCCACGGATGATCCAAGCTCGGTGGTGATCGGCTTGGAATTTCAAAGCTTGGTCAAAGGAATCGATGGCTTCTTCGTTTCGTCCTAATTCCCATAGGGCAACCCCTCGATTGTACCAAGCTTCGTGGATATCCGGTTTAAATTTCAAAGCTTGATCAAAGGAATAAATCGCTGCTTCGTTTCGTCCTAATTCCGATAGAGAAAGCCCCCGGTTGAACCAAGCTTCGTGGAGATCAAGTTTAAATTTCAAAGCTTGGTCAAAGGACTCAATCGCTGCTTCATTTCGTACTAATTGCCATAAAACAATCCCCCGTATGTACCAAGCTATGTTATCATCCGGTTTAAATTTCAAAGCTTGGTCAAACGAATCGATGGCTTCTTCGTTTCGTCCTAATTCCCATAGGGCACTCCCACGTAAATACCAAGCTATGTTATCATCGGGTTTAAATTTCAAAGCTTGGTCAAAGGAGTCAATCACTACTTCATTTTGTCCTAATTCCCATAGGGCAAGCCCCCGTTGTATCCAAACTCCATGGTCATTGGGTTTAAATTTTAAAGCTTGATCATAGGAATCGATGGCTTCTTCGTTTCGTCCTAAGTGTTGTAGACGATCCCCCCGGATTGTCCAAACTTTTTGGAAATCGGGTTTAATTTTTAAAGCTTGGTCAAAGGAATCAATCGCTGCTTCGTTTTGTCCTAATTTACCTAATAAAACCCCCCGGATAGACCAAGCTAGGTAGTCATCGGGTTTAATTTTTAAAGCTTGGTCAAAGGAATCAATCGCTGCTTTGTTTTGTCCTAATTGCCATAGGGCATTCCCTCGATTTCTTAAAATTTCGTGGTCATCAGGTTTATATTTTAAAGCTTGGTCAAAGGAATCAATGGCTTCTTCGTTTCGTCCTAAGTGTTGTAGATTATTACCCCGGATGACCCAAACTTCGTGGAAATCGGTTTTATATTTTAAAGCTTGGTCAAAGGAATCAATCGCTGCTTCATTTTGTCCTAATTCCGATAGTACAAGCCCCCGTAAATACCAAACTTCGTGGAGATCGGGTTGAAATTTCAAAGCTTGCTCAAACGAATCGATTGCTGCTTCTGTTTCTCCTAATTGCCCTAATACAAACCCCCGGATGCTCCAAGCTTCGTGGAGATCGGGTTGAAATTTTAAAGCTTGGTCAAAGGAATCAATCGCTGCTTCATTTTGTCCTAATTCCGATAAAGCAAGCCCCCGGTTGTACCAAGCTTCGTGGTGTTCCTGTTGAATTTTTAAAACTTGGTCAAAGGAATCAATCGCTGCTTCTGTTTCTCCTAATTCCGATAAAGCAAGCCCCCGGTTGTACCAAGCTTTGTGGTCTTCCGGTTGAAATTTTAAAGCTTGGTCAAAGGAATCTATGGCTTCTTTGTTTCGTCTTAATTCCCAGAGGAAAAGCCCCTTGATAGACCAAGCTTTGTGGTGATCGGGTTTAAATTTCAAAGCTTCGTCGAATTTAGCGATCGCGTCTTCATAATTTTGGTAAACAACCAGTAGCATTCCTAGTTCAAATAGTAAAGCTGCTCGATTCTGATAAGTTTGATGCTCTGCTTCCAAGAGTTCTTCAATAGTGATAATTTTTTGAATCCGTTCTTCAGAAGTAAAAGACGTATATTTACTATAGTTAATTGGCTGAATTATCTGAGAGTATTCTTTTTCCCAAACCTCTGGTTTGCTAGGAAAGTCAAACATACCAGAACGCCAGTCAAAAAAGTCGGGAGCGCGGTGGATAAAATAATTCAGGGAAAATGACCGTAAGAGAAACACAAAACAAATTTTAAAATCCTCTCGAAATCGTTCTCTGTGTTGGTTGATATGATTTAGAATATGAGGAACCCCTTTCCAACTATAGGAATAAATTGCTTTGTTATCCCATCCCTGCTGACGTTTCGTCTCTTCATACTTATAAAACGAGTATTCTAGACCTTGGATAAATAAAACATTGATCTGCTCCCGGTCAGGAAGATCGTGAACGATGTCGTATAAATTATCAATCGGCTCCTCCAAGCGCAACACCTCTATTTTTTTCTTAGGCAAATCCTGCTTAACCTGCTTAATCAACTTCTCCCCTTCTGCGGGAGAACAACGGACAAATAATAATCCAAACCCTCTACGCCGTCGGACGGCACGGAGTAAGTCTTGGTATTGTTCTTCTGGACTCGCTGGAGGTAAATCCTCGTCCGCATCTGTAAAGTTTACCATTAGTTGTAAGGGAGCAGGGAGCAGGGAGTAGGGAGTAGGTTTTTTAAATTTGGGTCGGGAGTCGGGAATCGGGAATCGGGAATCGGGAATCGGGAGTGCGTAGTGGCGTGGCACAGCTAATTTGGTGCATTAGATTCTAGGTCTTCATCAAGTTCAAATACAGGATATAGGTGTTTAAGTTTGACTCGTGCATCTTCGGTAGTAAATCGCCAAACGACCTTGGCTGAACT
>NZ_JAAHIE010000683.1:0-3338 GCF_010671945.1 Moorena sp. SIO4E2 | reverse complement strand
ACAGCCAGTCAAGTAATTTGGCATTTTTCAACCCCGGATGCCAGAGTCAAACTTAAACATCTTTATCCAGTGTTTGAAGAGGAAGAGATGGCAGATTCTAATGCACCAAATTAGCTGTGTCAGTCCACTACTTGATCACTTGATCACTTAATCACGGTGCGTTACGCTTACGCTAACACACCCTACGATTTACGATTTACGATTCAATATATTTCTGACTTCAGTTAAAAAGGCCAAGCAATTAAAATTCCCCTGACCTCTCATATGATTAAACAACGACAAAGCCCCAACGGAATAATCCCCAATCAAATTTTCATAAGGGTCTAACTTAAAACTAATCTCTCTTGCCTTTTGGTATCGCCAAAAGTGAAACAGACTCAAATACTGGACTATGTCTTGTTTCAGAGGAGTATTAGAAATCAAACCATGGCGAATATCTTCATCATCCAGTATCCCCTCATAGATATTCAACAAGGTAGCATAAGAAATCACCCCATTATAATTGCGCTGCTCCCCTGGCACCTCAATTCCATTAAAAAGATTAAAAAACACCACCGATTGCTTACTTTTGTCTGCCACTAATGTAGTCAACTCCGCCGTATCCTGAATATACAACGAACTTGCCCTAATTTTTTCTAGCTTCACCACATAGTACTTATCAAAAAACATCGGATAGATTTTGATATCCCCATGCTCCCCCTTCAAAGCACGGATAACATCCTTAGACATAAAAAATAATCCATCATCATCCTGAGACTGAGTCATATGTAACGTACTGGTATAGGGAGCCTTAGCCACATAGATAAAATGTTTGTATCCCTGGTGATAAAGGTTGCTAACTTGATCAATCACAACCGTTGGTTCCTTAAACAATCGTTGGTGGTCATAATTGTCAGAGAAAGTCGTCAGTAACTCTAACCTGACCGCACCATCATTTCCACGGATTACTCCCACCACTTCTCCCATCAAATTCGAGCGCTTGTGCCGACTCCCCCATTTGCTATCACTTTCCCGACTAGAAACTACAATAATCGCTAACTTATCCAACTGGGGATAGTCTAACTGCTGATTGAAACGAAACGTTTTCGGCAATACCGAGTAGAGAGAGGTCATCACATTAGGAATTTTATACTTTAAATCCCTGATATCAATTCCTTGAGTATTCGACCGATGTTCCTGATTCAGTAAATGAGACAATACCATCGATAACGATAGCAAAAATTTTTCGATGGGAGCCTCATCCTCCTTATTACTCAGATGCAATCGTAAAATCGGAATAAATAAACGCTCCTGCTCCTCCAACAGCAGTTTCAAACAGATATAAGCCAGCAAAGCGAACGTAAACCGATAAACAAAAGCCGGTTGAGAGTCTAAAGGATTACTCTTGTCTCCCTGATAGGGAAACAGCACTAACTTACGCTGCTGAAAATTCTGCTTGTAGATAGTTCTCCCCCTAGTTTCCTTTGGTACCAATAGTATAGGGAGCGCCTTAATCCCAGTGATGTCATCATACTCCATACTGAAGAGTTGCTTCTCATCCTGAGTACAATAGCGAATATCACGAATTCTGATATTAGCTGGAAGAGTACAAACGGAATTTCCGCCAGCATTGGCATCTCGAATCGATAGATACTTCAGAACGTTTTTGGGATTGCCTCGCAAAACCTCCTTAAACAAAGTCTGCCTAGTCTCAATCTTACTAATATCGTTTTCTAAAATACCTTTTTTTACCGAAATATGGAGAGGATACCCTCGGCTTGGCAACCTAGTCTTGTATGTCAGCGTATTAGTCAAACACCGCTTTAGCTGATCAACTTTCGACTGAACCTTATAGGTCTTGAAGCCTTCGATGATTCCTCGAAACAGTTTCTGCTTCGCGCCGTCATCAGAGCCTCGTAGAATGGGCAAAACCTTTTCCTCAAAGGTTTTAATAGGATCGTAGCCTAGGTCAGACTTAGGAGTATAGCCGGGAGCAGAGGGCTTATTACCAGCAAACACAACGTAGTACAAAAACACGATAGTCAAAACTTTTCTAGCAAAGACTTCTCGTCTCGAAACATCTTTCAGTAACTCTTGATGCTCCTGACTATCGGGATTAATCAGATTAACCGAATACTCAAAAACCCCTTTACTACCATGAGCATGAACCTTACCATCCAACTTGAGCTTAAGTCCAAAAATAAACTGTAATTCTCCCCACTCTTCATCAGTACTTTCTCCCAAGTATCCCTCTATGATTGGAATAATCGGCAACCGATTAAATGCCTCTGCCCTGGAAAAAAAGTCTCTGTAGTTAACCGATGCCCCAGCATAATTAACCAAGTAATCCCCATCTGCCTTATTAATATCATTGATGTAGTGATTAATCAGCTTAAGTCGGCGAATCAAATCCTCCAGATAGATAGCCGCTTCAGCATTACCACCACTAGCACGAGTATTAATCGCCCCTTTAAGAAACTCTAAATAATGAATCTGGGCTTGTTTCTTAAGTTGACCAAGGGTTTCCGTATCCGCAATGTGCTTCAGTCGGTAGAAATCCGATTGAGGGTTATTTTCTAGATCCTCAACAATATCATAGAGCTCTTCGCGGACGCTTTCACTAACCCCAGCAAACTCAGCATTAATATAATTGTCCAATCCATTTCTCAGCTCACTGTTAAACTCAGCACTATTTACCACCGTAATCGTGAGCTTGTGAAGTTTTAGCAACTCCCTACTGTTATCAGTATCTCCCTGTAAACTTAACCGTTGCGTTTGTAAACCAGGATAGTTACCAAAAGGATAAGTAAAATCTAAATTTGCCCTTTTCCCTTGGAAATATGTTAAACTAGTCAATAAGTTAGAGATAAACTTATCAATAGACCGATTATCTGGCAGCTCAAGCAGCACAGACTCCAGTAATTCTTCTAAGCGAGTTCTAATTTTCCCAACTTGATTAGGAAAGCAGTTCCAAAAACCAGGACTAAAATTAACCGTAGCACTACGAACATAATTAGCAGACCCCCCCAAAGGATCATGCACCGACAAAGCAGCCACCTGAGTTGCGATACTATCAATATCGATGACTAACTGTTTGCGATCGCTTGCCAGCCTAAAAGGATTTTTAGTCTGCTCAGACCGTAGTACCTTCAAAATCTTATTCAGTAAGTCGCTGTAATCCGTCTTAACCAAGTCATTGTCATCCGGTCTTAAAACATTGACCATGTTATTTACTCCAAAACCCATCTCTTCACACTACTCCCTATAGATGGCAGGTGTTAATGGGGAGATTACGGACAGGGAATAGGGAGTAGGGAGTAGGGAGTAGGGAGTAGGGAGTAGGGAGTAGGGAGGAGGGA
>NZ_JAAHIE010000682.1:0-3341 GCF_010671945.1 Moorena sp. SIO4E2 | reverse complement strand
TCTGAGAGCTGAGAGCTGAGAGCTGAGAGCTGAGAGCTGAGAGCTGAGAGCTGAGATCTGAGAGCTGAGAGCTGAGAGCTGAGAGCTGAGAGCTGAGAGCTGAGAGCTGAGAGCTGAGAGCTGAGAGCTGAGAGCTGAGAGCTGAGAGCTGAGAGCTGAGAGCTGAGAGCTGAGAGCTGAATGCTGAGAGCTGAATGCTTACTTCATATTTTTTTTTATTATGACCCTCCTAGCATTTTTACTAGGTCTGGCTTTGGGAATTGGGCTGTGGCTGTGGCAGCAGCGCCAACTCAAACAACGGCTACAGCAAATGTTGGGAACACTACAGGTGGATGCTACCAGCAACTCATTGTCAGCAGTTTCTCGTTTGCGGCAAGCGATCGCAAGAGCCAATCACCAACGAGAAGTGATGGAGCAGGAACTGCAAACCTGGCAAGAATTACTTCAGGTAGCCCCCTTAGGTTATTTTCTGGTGGATGAAGAAAACCAGTTACTCTGGTGCAACCAGCAAGCACGTCAGTTATTACATATTCATGACTGGGAATCAGGAGAAATCCGGTTATTCCTGGAGTGGGTGCGTTCCTACGAATTAGATCAGCTGATTCAAACTACCCGTCAGCAGCAGCAACCTGGGATCTGTGAATGGGTATTTCACCCCAGTTGCTTAAAGGGGGAGGCCATGGGTGAAATGCGATCGCTTTATCTAAGAGCTTCCAGTTGGCCCTTACCCCAGAAACAAGTTGGTGTGTTTCTCGAAAATCAACAACCTTTGGTAGAACTGGCTGAGTCTCGCAACCAGTGGTTTGGGGATTTAGCCCACGAACTCAGAACCCCGTTAACCTCCATTAGTTTAGTGGCGGAAACGTTACAGAGTCGTCTGGAGGCTCAGGAAAGCCGCTGGGTGGAGAAAATGCTCGCAGAAGTCAAACGGCTGATTCAGCTTGTGGAAGATTGGCTGGAAATTAGTAAACTCAAGCAAGACCCCACCCTACATCTTAACTGTCAATCCATAGAACTAAAGAGTTTAATTTTTAGGGTCTGGCAAACCCTAGAACTCCTAGCCCAACAGAAGAACTTAACCCTTGCCTATCATGGACCCAATCAATTGTATCTGGAAGCTGATCCCTCTCGCCTGACTCAGGTGTTTCTAAATTTATTTGACAACAGTATTAAACACAGCCCACCTCAGGCTGCTATTAGAGTTGAGGTTAATGCTATATCTTCCCACAAGGCGTTGGAATGCGATACTTGGATTCAAATTAAGGTGATCGACGCAGGAGATGGTTTTGCCGAGTCAGATTTACCCCGTGTCTTTGAGCGACTTTACCGGGGAGATCACTCAAGAGCCAGAGACCAGAGTAATTATAGTAATGGAGAGCCATTACCTGTGCGTGGTGGCAGTGGTCTAGGACTATCCATTGTGCAGCAAATTATTGAGGCTCACGGTGGCTCTATCCTAGCCACCAATCACTGGGAAACAGGTGGTGCCTGTATAGAAATTGCACTTCCAGATACCACCAAAGGTTGATTAAATTTGCTATTACTAAGTGTTATACTACCATATCCTGCTCGCCCAATCATCAGCTGCCTGTCATGAACCCTTTTCGCCAATGTGCTGGTAGGTTGAAGGTTGAAGGTTGAAGGTTGAAGGTTGAAGGTTGAAGGTTAAAGGTTAAAGGTTAAAGGTTGAAGGTTGAAGGTTGAAGGGTGTTCGCCCTTGGGGTTCCTGTAGGGTAGGTTGAAGGTTTAATAACCTGTAACCTGTAACCAGCTAACCTGTAACCAGCTAACCTGTAACCAGCTAACCTGTAACCAGCTAACCTGTAACCAGCTAACCTGTAACCAGCTAACTTTCAACCAGCTAACTTTCAACCAGCTAACCTGTAACCAGCTAACCTGTAACCAGCTAACCTGTAACTGGCTAACCTGTAACTGGCTAACCAGCTAACCTGTAACCAGCTAACCTGTAACCAGTTAACCTGTAACCAGTTAACAGCATGAACCCAAGCCCTAAACCCTAAACCCTTCATCGAAATACTGCCTGCTAATTTGTTTACCGGAAGGATGGGAGCGATCGCATCTAATCTTGATGTGCTGTTGGGCAGTTATTTATGTTACGGCAAAGCTTTCTTCCCCATGCATAAATATATATAAATCACAGGGGCTTCCAGCCTTCCCTTAGCAACCCCTATTTCCTGGTGAGTTTATCTTCTGCTAATAGTTCTGTCAGCAACATGTCTGAGCGTTCACACTTCCAGCGCTCCCTGAAGCGTTTGGCACAAGATGTTTTGCGTATGGGGGCTCTGGTAGAGCAATCTTTTAGACTAAGTCATCAAGCCCTGTTTGAGCGCAATCTCGAGACTGCCCAACATCTTGCCTCTCTTGATAAGCGCATTGATGGCTACTATCACCAAATTGAGATGGAATGTGTCACGTTAATGGCTCTGCAATCTCCCGTTGCCCAAGATTTACGGCTTCTGAGTGCCTTTATGCAACTAGTACGAGACTTAGAGCGCATTGGTGATTATGCTGAAGACCTGGGAGAACTATCAATAAAGCTGTTTCCTTATCCACCCCATCCCTGTATGCCAGAGGTGGAACTTATGTCTCATCATGCCCAAGCTATGCTGGCAACAAGTTTAAAAGCCCTAGCGGATTTAGATGCCATTGCTGGGCAAACGGTCAAAAAGCTGGACGATACAGTAGACGATGCCTATGACCAACTGTATCAAACCTTGGCCAGTCAGCGGGATATCAAGGGTGTTGTTGAACCAATTCTTTTACTAGGACTAGTGATTCGCCATTTAGAACGAATGGCTGACCATGCTACCAATATTGGTCAACGAGTCTCTTATATTGTCACTGGTCAACGTTCAGGAGTTACTCCTAGGCGTTAGGTTCACTGGTTAGATAGCAATCCGATCTGAGTTTTTAAATACCAGAACAAGCCAAGAGGGTAAAGATGGGTAAGAATCTGAAGCCCTTGCTTGTTGACGTTGCAATTAGGATTGCTATATCATATCTTAGCTAAATAAGATGCTAGCCGTGACATACTCCCACACGCTCATCGAAGATTACAGTGTGGGCTTCTTACCAACTCCAGCCATCACTATCGGCTTTCGCCGACGCGGGGCGCGTTCGGATACACGGGTTACTTTATTAACGACACGGGATGCCCCGACCCACCGGAACAATACAATAAGTTCTATTTTTTAGGCACGTAAGTGGCTGACTTGCCCAGCATTTAAGGCCGTAGGCCACGCTACGCGAACGGCTTTGTTTATCAGTACATATATTATAGCAATTTTATAATACCCTGTGCAAAATTCATCCCACACCTA
>NZ_JAAHIE010000681.1:0-3349 GCF_010671945.1 Moorena sp. SIO4E2 | reverse complement strand
CTCGACCCAATCCCGGATATCAATTAAAATCGGCAGCCAGTCAATATCTGGCGCTAACCCAATTGCTTCTGGTTGCTTCTGGGCTAACATTACAGCAACATAATTCATTAAGGTGGTTTTACCTGAACCAGGCGCACCCAGTAGTATCACGTTCCGGGATTTAGCAGAGGTAGCCTGCCAGGTTTTTACCGCTAATAAATATTGGGCAAGAGTTTTTTTAACCGTTTGCGTACGCAATGGTTGCCATGACTGATCGGGTAAGGCTACCTGAGGGTGAAAAGCCCGCAACTCTACCGGTCGCTGACTACTGGGAGGATGTAACACTTCTACCTCAGGCATGACAAAAATTTGGTCAAGCTTAATGGCATGGTTTCCATCCTGTGGACCGACCAACATCCCAGCAAACTTAACCTCATCAACGCTGTTGGAAATTTGCTGGAAATAGTTTTCCTTAGTTAGTTGAAATTCTAAATAACTGCTGGTTTTTTCACTATAAGTCTTGACAAAGGTTTCCATCCACGGAAGAATAAAACTATCTTGTGGTTGAGTGGGGGCATAGTTTGAGGCTACCTGCTTAAATTTCTCCACAAGTAGAGGGGTTAAGGGTATTTTGTTATCCTCTTGGAGGGGTTTGTGTAATTCCTCCTGTACTTCCCTATCTTGGAAAAAGTCTTCCAGAAAAAACGCGATCGCATCAGGAGCAGAATAATAAAAAAGGCGCTGCTCTGGTGCCAAGGGTTCTTCTCGCATTAGGGCAGCTTTGAGTCCTTGCTCTACTGCTTTGTGGATGTCGGCAGGAGTTAGCCTAGTTTGAATTTTTCTCCCTAAAATAGGGGCAACAGATTCAGCAACAACAGAAGCAATTTCCCAAGTCATAGGGCAAACTCAATTTTCCCTCAACAATTATTATCGTAGTCTTTAGTCATAAGCTTGCTGCTTCTTACTTCTGTTACCCCTATTGCCCCTCTTGAAACACCCAATTTGTTAATTCACCCAACGTCAGCATTCAGCCGTCAGCATTCAGCCGTCAGCCTTTGGCACATCAAGTACCGTGCGCGTAGCCCATTAGCTGTTCGCGTAGCGTGCGCGTAGCGCATTAGCTGAATGCTGATAGCTTACCACCCAACAACCTGATCAACTTACGGCCATCCCTTACCCTTGCTCAGCTGTTGGAATCTTCAGTTCCCTGTAATCGCCAACCGGGTTTAACGACCTGATTTCTACTACGAGCAATCACCAAGCTATCGTTTGGCACATCCTTGGTAACCACAGAACCAGCTGCCACAGTGACATCCTCTCCTAAGGTCAGTGGTGCCACCAAAACACTATTCGAGCCAGTCTTAGTGCGATCGCCTATCTGGGTTTTATGCTTTTTAACACCATCGTAATTGGCAGTAATGGTACCTGCGCCAATATTCACTCGTGACCCTAGGGTAGCATCTCCCAAATAAGATAGATGAGAGGCATTAGTGCGATCGCCTATCTGAGTATTTTTCAGTTCCACAAAATTTCCAATACGGCAGGATTCTCCTACTTGGGCATGACCCCGAAGATGAGAATACGGACCAATACGGGTGCCATCTTGAACCACAGAATCACTTACCACTGAATATAGCACCGTCACCTTATCACCCAACTGGCTATTTTCAATCAGACTCCCTGGGCCAATCCTGCTACCAGCACCAATGACAGTCTTACCCCGCAAATGAGTTTGGGGCTCGATGGTGACATCAGGTTGCAATTGGACAGTCTCATCAATGGTGATACTGTTTGGGTTAATTAATGTCACCCCTGCCTTCATCCAGCCATCCTTAATCCGCTCTTGCAAAATCTGCTCAGCCATGGCCAGCTGTTTACGGTCATTAATCCCGAGAATTTCGTGGGTTACTTCCACATCCACTGCCATTACTGGCTCAACCATGGTAACCGCATCCGTTAGGTAATACTCATTTTGGTCATTATCCGCAGACAGTTTTGGTAGGACCAAAGCCAATTGAGACCAGTTGAAGCAATAGACACCAGCATTGATGCGGTTATTTTGCTTTTGAGCATCAGTGCAATCCCGGTGTTCCACAATCTGTTGCAGCTGATTGTTACTATCACAGAAAACCCGTCCATAGCCGGTGGGATTGGGCAAATGGGCAGTTAGGATCGTAGCGCCATTGTTATGGGCTTGATGGCTTTCTAATAGTCGTTTAATGGTATCGGGACGCAACAAGGGAACATCACCATTTAAGACCAGTAAGTCTCCCGTATCGTCTGCCAAGTGGGGCAACAGTTGCTGGACGGCATGACCAGTACCCAATTGCTCTTTCTGTTCAACGAATTCTACATCGGTGTAGGCGCTTAGACTTTCTTTTACCCGTTCACTCTGATAGCCACAAATGACGATCACTCTGGAGGGGTTAATAGAAACACAACTGTTGAGCACTCGCTCCACCAGAGTTTGTGAACCCAAACGGTGACAGACTTTGGGCAGGTCAGATTTCATGCGAGTTCCGCGTCCTGCCGCTAGAATTGCTACTGCAACCATAGATTAGCTTTTTGCTTCCATCTTTGCATCCCTATCATACTAAGACTTGAGCTGAGTTCAATGTGATAAATTGGCAGTTTTTTTAAAGATGCAGGAGAGAGAATTAAGAATTCAGGATAAGAATGATGAATCTATTGGGAGAATAAATAGGATTATTCCGGATTAAACTCTGATTAATTGCTAATTAGCTTAAAATTAACTTATTATAAGGTCAGCAGTCAGCAGTCAGCGGTCAGCGGTCAGCGGTCAGTGGTCAGTGGTCAGCAGACGTAACTCAGATTAAACAAATGGTTACCTGTTTTATTCAAAAGCACCTTAAGTAGCGTGCGGGTAGCGCTATAGCTGATAGCTGATAGCTAAAAGCTGATAACTGAAAGCTATTAGCTTTCAGCTAATAGCTGAAAGCTGAAAGCTGAAAGCTGATAGCTGATAGCTGATCTTAACTATCAACTCTCAACCAACGCTTTTTCCAATGAGAGGTTGGTTCAAGTAAAGAGTTTTGCTGCTCTAGGCGGCGTCGGTGTAAAATGCCTGAGGCTGAGTCTGATAAATTCGGGTCTCGGTAAGGCACAGCAGCACGAGTTTGCAAATGTTCTTGCTCTCGGATTGATAAGCTAGGTAAATTAGCTTCAGTAAAGCTAGCTATAGTACCGGGTTGTCGATTTCCTACTTCAATGGTAGATCCAATCGTAAACCCAGCTGTGATCAGGGCAATTCTAACTGCTGCGGCACAAGAGTAGGTGGCTAGTCTACCGGTGTCTGAGCAACATTGGGCTAAGTGTTGAATAAATTCTAGGGTCCATAATTGAGGACAGT
>NZ_JAAHIE010000680.1:0-3369 GCF_010671945.1 Moorena sp. SIO4E2 | reverse complement strand
CGTCCAACCGGCTATCGCTATGTTGTAGGTTGGGAATATCAAAGCTTGGCTCGCTGTGTTGAACAAGCAGGATTTGAGATTTTTGATCATTACTACCGCCCACCTGGTTTACCCTGTGAGCAGCAATGTTGGTTAGTAATTGTCGCCCTTAATCGAGTGCAATATTAGTGGGAAATAGAGTTATTTTCTTCTTAAATGGTAGATGTGACCCAGAGCTAGCGTACGCTTCTCGCCAACAAGATGAGGGTAAGAAGTATAGCGCTATGCGTAAGGCAAGAGGCAAGAGGCAAGAGGCAAAAGTTGACTAAAAAAGCTTTTTAGCTTTTATCAATGTCCTAACTTTAATGGGTAGTGCTATATCCGCTGGAGTTTACGATAAGGTTCGTTGACGATGCTTGTTGGTAAATTTAGTCAACCAGAAGAGGGGGGTGTTAAACCCCTACAACCTCACCTCATCATAGGTTGTGTTTTTTTGTCAAAGGGTAAGTTTTGGTAAAAAGTAAGCTCAAACTACAGATGTTAGAAAAATCAGCTATAAACATAGTTGATGAATGAAACTATTCAACGTCAGTTTCAAATATCGCTAGTCGTAGCCGGTCTGCTGACTCTTCTATTTCCGCCAAAGACTCAAGGCTAACAACTACTTTCCGTTCAATTCCTAAAATTTCCGCTGCTCGATCAACAGCTGCTTTTTCTTTTTCGTGGTACACTCCATCAGCACGGCTCATTTTTATGGCTTGATATAACATAGAATGGCCGACATTTATAGAAAAATCATAATGAATAGCGCTCAATAACTGTTCGATGTCGGCATTTTTCCCATCGAAGTTTATGACATTTTCTTCTAGGAGGTCAGATGGTGTTCCCATCTGCTGCTGTTCTTCCATAAACCAATCTATTTCTTCCTGTGCTAACTCACCATCAGCACTAGCGATCGCCACTACTGCTCTGAGATAGTTTCTGGCCACATCAACATTGATAGGTGCAGTGACGTTGTATTTCCTCTTGGCATATCCCGTCATTTCAAAACTTGTTTCAGTGGTCATTGTTTTTGTTTCTAGAATAAACTTCGCCGCTAATTCTAGCACACCTTCCCCACTTCACAATCTATTACTTAATTATTACGTCTTTTGATTGAGGGCAAACCTATCTAATTTGGCTTGAAAAATTACGCTTTCTATGTATCGATAAGCTAAGAGCGATGTTCCCAAGCAACCGTTTGGCGATCGCGCTGACTCTATAGCACTACTAAAACTAAAATAAATTTCACATAAATTCACCAATAACCTGATAAAATAACGCTTTGATTTAGGACTACTAACAAATTATTTTTAGATTATCTTTAGGATTTACGCATTGACAACTTGACGGAAATATGAAATCATAGCTGCTTAGATGTGATTGCCCTACCGGCAGTGCTCAAAAGCCAATCTTGACCTAGACTCCAGCCCGAATTGCTGCCTTAGAGGGTTAATGAATAAGAACATCACAACACCAAATACTATTTGCTGTTTTATTGCCGGACCTCTCCACTCCCCTTCTTTGTTACGTGCAATCAAACGTCTAGGAATTTCTGTCTATGGGCAACAACCAATAGCTCCCCTACCAAAAACAATCACTGTTCTTAAAGATGCCAAAGCGATATCTTTGATGCAAGATAAAGATACCGCAGTCATGATAAACTGGGAAGCAAGTCTCTCTTTTATTCTTCAGAATCTACCAAAACAACGTTTAAATCAAGTTAATACATTTAAAAATAAAGCAATCTTCCGTCGGCTATTCAAAGACTTGTATCCGGACTTATTTTATCTGGAACTGACAAGGGATGCTCTGGGGGATTTTAAGTTTCCACGAGAAATTGATAAGGTAGTACTTAAGCCCAGCATAGGAACTGCCTCTATAGGCGTTCGCATTGTGCATGGACAAGAGGAATGGGATCAGGCAGTAGATTGGGTTCTTGAAGATATTGATAGAGCTACAAAACAAATGAATTCTACTGTGTTAAGCGATTCCTATTTCCTTGTAGAGGAATTTGTAGAGGGCGAAGAGTTTGCCTGCGATGGTTTCTGGGACAAAAATGGTAAAACCATAATCACTGGTATTTATCAGCATCCTTTCCTCTCAAACTCCGATGTAAGTGACACATTATACTATACATCGAAACAAGTAGTAGCTAAAACAATAGAGCCCACCATGGCAGTGATGAACTATATTGGAGCTAAGCTTGATCTACGCCGTTTTCCGTTTCATTTTGAGTTTAGACTATCTAGTAATGGAACTCTCTTCCCTATTGAATTAAATCCCTTGCGCTTTGGAGAAGTTGCGCTACCTGACACTGTAGAGTATGCTTTTGGTTTCAATCCCTATGAGCTTTTTTTTACCGATGAATCTCCTGATTGGAATTCCCTACTAGCCAATGTAGATACTTCTAAGATTTATGCCTTTATTATTGGTAGTTTGCCACCCCATTATACTCCAAAAAAATATCTTATTGATCAGGAATCATTCCGCAAGATTTTTGGAAATAGACTACTCAACTATTTACCAAGCGATCCGACAATTAGTCCCTTTTTTGGGGTGGCGCATATTGTTGCGGATAAAGTCGAAGATGTGCTTGACTATTTACATCTTGATTTTGAACGGTTTCTGCATCCATGTTTTGAACCTAGTCCAATTAAATTAGCGTTATAGTTCAAGTCAAGATTGACAGGTTTTGTCTAAATACCAAAATTGAGTATTGACTATGCCATTTACAGTGGCGCTTACAAGATTTAAAACACGAGCAAACAAATGACTATTACACCAGAAGATAATTTTCAAGTTCGTCCTATGACCAAAGATGATATTAAAATTGCCTTAAGCTGGGCAGTATCTGAGGGGTGGAATCCAGGTATTGATGATGCTGATAATTATTATATTGCTGATCCTGGGGGATTTTTAATTGGAGAATTAAATGGAAAACCGATTAGTTCTATTTCTGTAGTGCGATATGAACCTCAATTTAATTTTATTGGTCTTTATATTGTTAAACCGGAAGAACGAAAAAAGGGATTTGGTTTAAAAACATGGCAAGAAGCATTGAATTTAATTTCTGGGCAGCCTGCTGCTCTTTATGCTGTCTTAGAACAAGTTAATAATTATCAAAAATTTGGTTTCAAACCTGCTCATTATAATTTCCGTTATCAAGGAATAATTGTCGGCACAATTTCGCCAGATGTCAGGGATTTAAAGTCTATTGATTTTGAGCAACTTTGTCGTTATGGTCGGCGATATTTTCCTAGTCATCGTTCTCATTTTCTTTCGAGATGGATTAACCAACCTCATGGGCAAGGTTACGCTATCCTTAACGATGGTGAGTTGGCAGGCTAT
>NZ_JAAHIE010000068.1:20160-22488 GCF_010671945.1 Moorena sp. SIO4E2 | reverse complement strand
GTAGCAAATAACTGGTCAGCGGTATAAACCTCAGCATTGGTTAGGGTATTCAACAGGGTAGATTTGCCGGCATTTGTATAACCAACGACCGCCACTGTCGGAACGTCCTGTTGCTGACGCCGCTGCCTTAACCTTGACCGATGAGCCTGTAATTGGTTTACTTCTTGTTGAAGTCGGGTAATTCGACGCTGAATGGAGCGGCGTTCGGTTTCCAGTTTGGTTTCACCCGGACCACGAGTACCAATACCACCCCCTAACCGGGACATCGCCTGACCCCGACCAGTAAGGCGAGGCAACATATATTCTAGTTGTGCCAGTTCCACCTGCAATTTACCAGCACGGGATTGAGCTCGTTGGGCGAAAATATCGAGAATCACTTCAGTACGGTCTACAACCCGAACACCAATTTGGGATTCTAGGTTGCGAGCTTGTGCTGGTGATAGGTCGCGGTCAAATACTACCAGATTAGCGGCTAGAGTTTGGGTAGTCAGGGCAATTTCCTCTACCTTACCGCTACCAACTACTGTTTGGGGATGGGGATGCGATCGCTTTTGCTGGATTACCCCTAATACTTCTCCACCAGCGGTTTCCACCAACCGCCCAATTTCTGCTAAGCCATCTTCAAATCGCTCTGGGCTGATTTTTTCAGTCATTAATCCTATAATCAGCACCCTATCTTGGTCAACATCGACTTGCTGAGCCACAAATTGCCTTCGAAACTCAGCTTCTAGCTCTTCGACCAATTCCTGGAAATCCTGCTTGGTCAGAATATCCAGACTCATGGGTGATGATACACTCCAATTTAGGAGTTGAGAGTCTACCTGATTGTTTCCTTCTGAGTTACTAGGAGGGAGTAAATGTGCGAGATAGGTTTCTTTGATATAACCTGTTGCTCCACCACCCCGCCTTATCATACCTGAGCCAGTAATCGTAAGTACCACCAATGCATCCAATCGCTGAATTGCCATAGCCGTGAGGGTAGATTCTCTGGGGATTTCTGATTTGAGCTGAGTGGCGATACAGCGAATCCCGCACAATCGTTCAGCACCGTAACGGGGCAATTCCAGGGGAGGAATTTTGGTCTGAGTAGGGGTACCTACAGCCACACGAATCACTTGTCCCCGGCGATTGATGTAGGTGCATAGGGGCTGTTGAATGTCTGTGCTAATGGCTGCAACACGTTGAGCAAACTCCGGCGTAGTCAAGTTATCGCTGGGTAAGCGTTGGTGATACAGCCGTTTTAGTTGCTTGAGCTGGCTAGGCTTAAGACCTTGAAGATTACCGTAGATAGTATCGATAGGCGCTACTGACCAGTAACCTGGTTTCCAAGACTACTTTATCTATTTTAAGACTTACCCAGTGAAACCAAAAATCCGGCTTTTGCCATGGTATAGGGTTATGGGGTGGGTGACCGGTTAACCGGGTGTGGCGAGCAAGGGGTGACAACAAAGCGTTAGGCAACATCAATTACCCACCAAGACCCTTAAAACCAGGTTTCTGGTGATAAATCAAAGCTCCTTGCTTGCATGGCTTTTACCTTTTAGATCAAATCGGGATAATTGCCCACATTTACGATATCCAGAACATTATCTTTCTTCCCCTGCACCCGAAGCTCCCCTGCACCCGAAGCTCCCCTCACCAGGAAGTAGGTTATTCAACCGGATTTGATATTATTGTGCCCTAGCCTACCTGTAAAACTAATACCGATTCACCAGCCCGAATCAAGGTTTTACCGATTGGCACCACCGCTAGACCATTGGTATAAGCAAGATTAATCAAATTACCAGAACTATGACTACCGCTGGCCAGATGAAATTCGTGGTTACCAGCTGCATCTAAACACAGTTGTCCCCACAGATAAGTTTCCCGGCCTCCACCGGCATGTAAGTCATTACATGCGATCGCTTTGACAAAAACTGGTTTGGAGACTTCCTCCGGTAAACCAGATAGTTTTAACAGTGCTGGTTTAACAAACCGCCAACAACTGACTAGTGCTGAAACGGGATTCCCAGGTAGACCAAAGTACAGTACTGGACGTTTTAAACACGAGGGAGTACTAGAAAGGTCACTGTCTTCTGGGGAATTAGGCAAGGGGGAGGTAAAAGTAGCAACAGTTAGGGGTTTACCGGGTTTAACCGCAACGGAGTGGATGTGAATCTCTGCTCCGAGCTGGGCTAAGATTTTGTCTACATAGTCATAATCCCCCACTGATACACCGCCAGTAGATAGAACCATATCTGCTTCGGATATAGCGTTTGCGATCGCATTTTTTAGATCGTCTGGCTGATCGCGCACAATCCCCATAGGTATGGGTACTCCCCCCAAGAG
>NZ_JAAHIE010000068.1:0-19607 GCF_010671945.1 Moorena sp. SIO4E2 | reverse complement strand
GCAGCGGATAGCTCTACCACCTGTGTTTCCAGCCGTGGGTCAAAGGGTTGAACCAAATTGAGAATGATTGACTCTGCTTCTTGAACTGGTAGCATTGCCTATTAAGTATCAAAGATGAACGATGTAGCACTATTGTATGAAGGACAAAGTGAAGGACTTGCGCTGTGGTGGGCGTGAAATCTTCCCTAATTATCCTCTTAATCAATGGTAGGTTTTAGCTTTCATCGGAAATTTCGATTCTGATTCGTTCATCTTCTGTTCCGACTCTTTCATCCACGAACAACTTTTAGCTTTCATCCCGTGACTAGATCAATTATCGATAGATTACGATTAGGGTTATCCGTAGGCATTGCCAAAACCGTCACCGCTCTGGTTCGGTTATTAAACCTAGGGGCAGCAAGTGTTCTGCCTGGAGCAATTGCCCGTCGTCTCCAGCCTCAAGTCCTGCCGTTACTATTAGCTCAGGTCAGACAAGGTGTCATTCTAATTGTTGGTACTAACGGTAAAACTACCACCTCTTTACTCCTGTGCACTATCCTTGAGAGCCAAGGTTGGCGAGTGGCTCACAATGGGACTGGGGCAAATTTGATTAATGGCTTAGTGACCGCACTCCTAGTTAATACCAATGGGATTGGTCAGTTGGATGCTGACTACGCCCTTTTGGAAGTGGATGAAAATGTGCTGCCCTTGGTATTGCTTGATTGTCAGCCTAAATTTATTTTGGGCTTAAACCTGTTTCGTGACCAGCTCGATCGTTATGGGGAAGTGGATACTATTAGCCGTCGCTGGCAAAATGCGATCGCTCCCTTACCGGAGGAAACCGTTGTGGTCTTAAACGGCGATGACCCTACCCTTTCTTACCTGGGTCAACAGTTACCCCAGAGAGTCCTTTTCTTTGGGTTAAGTGAGCCAGATGTCTATCTTGATGAAATTCCCCATGCTGTTGACTCAATTTACTGCCCCAGTTGTGGACATCCCCTGGACTATGAGGGTGTTTATCTGTCCCATCTAGGAGACTATCACTGTCCTCAATGTGGCTTTAGTAAACCTCAACTCGCAGTCAATAGTAGCCAGTGGCCACAAATATTAATTGGTATCTATAACAAATACAATACATTGGCAGCGGGATTACTAGCCATAGAGATGGGAATTGACCGGGATACCATCTACAACAGTATTAAAACCTTCCGCGCTGCCTTTGGACGAGCAGAAGAATTAGTTGTGGATGGGAAGCAGGTTCGGATTCTGTTATCCAAAAATCCAGTAGGGATGAATGAAACGATTCGAGCTGTTAATGACTTGCAAAAACAAGGTGGAGCATCCACTAAGCTAGTGGTACTCAATGACCGAACCCCTGATGGCACAGATGTGTCTTGGATTTGGGATGTGGATACAGAAAAATTAGTGAACTCAGGGGGAACTGTGGTAGTCAGTGGCGATCGCGTTTATGATATGGCACTCCGTCTAGAATACAGCCAGAATCAAGACCAGAGTCAAGACCAGAATCAAGACCAGAATCAAGACCAGAATCAAGACCAGACTAATTGCGAATTGATTATTAAAGAAGATTTAGCAGAAGCGATCGCTACCGCTTTGGAACAAACTCCAGATCATGAAACCCTTCATATTTTGCCTACTTATTCTGCCATGTTGGAAGTGCGGGGACTTTTGACTGGGCGCAAAATTTTGTAGGTATTTTTAAGGGAGATAATTGGAAAGTTTATTAAGTCCTGACTCATTAAAAATTCTGCCAAAATAAATCTATACCCCCAGTAGGAGCCGATGAAGAAACCATGACTCAAAGTATTGACCCGGTTGTTTTACCTCCTCCTTTCCCAGATCACACCCAACTACCAGAATCAGATGGAAGTTTTGCCAAAAATTTTCATAAACATCCCCAAAGCATCTTACTTACAGATTCCATTGGACCAGTTTTACAGCAAATTCATCCCGATGGACACTATGCCATTGGACAAGACTGTGGTATCTATTGGCGAGAAACTGACCCACCCGAAAAAGGAGCAGAAGCTCCTGACTGGTTTTATGTTCCCAACGTTCCGCCTAAGTTAGATGGTGAAATTCGCCGTTCCTACGTTATATGGCGAGAATATATCGCTCCTTTAATTGCTCTTGAATTTGCCAGTGGGAACGGGGAAGAAGAACGAGACCAAACTCCTCTATCCCGAAGTGAGCAAGGAAAAGTCACTAAACCAGGCAAATTTTGGGTTTATGAGCAGATTATACGCATTGCCTATTACGGCATCTATGAAATCAAAACCGGTAACTTGGAGGTCTATGAATTCCTTAAAGGTTTCTATCACAAAATGAAGCCCAACGAGCGAGGTCATTATCCCATTGAACCATTAGGAATCGAATTGGGATTGTGGCAGGAAACCTATCAAAATCAAAACCAACTCTGGTTAAGGTGGTGGGATAACCAAGGTAATCTATTGCTGATTGGTAATGAGCGGGCTGAAGTGGAACATGCACGAGCTCAAAAAGCTGAACAGGCAATCTTCGAGGCTGTGCCCCGTTTCCTGAAGATGGGACTAACAGTGGAACAGGTGGCAGAAGCCCTTAGCTTGAGTGTAGAACAGGTACGAGAACAAGTTGAGGGTTGAATAACTGTAAAAAGTCATGAGCATTATTAAACAAACCACCGAATGGTTAGAAACCAACTGGGTTAATCCCGCCTATGGAGGTTTGCTTTTAGCAGGTATTGCCATCTGTTTCTTTGGCGCTGCCACCAATACAATGGCAGGATGGCTCTATGTGATCAGTGCGATTATTTTTGCCCTACTGGTAATTGCCGTTATCTTGCCAGTGCGATCGCTTAACCATCTATCAGTACGCCGACGTCCGATCTCACCGGTCAGTGTGGGAGACCAGTTAACCATTGAACTAGAAATCGAAAACCCCACCCTCGGACCTCAAAGCCTATTACAAATTCAGGATATGCTCCCACCAGAACTCGGAGCAATGACCAAAACACCAGTAGCTAGCATTCCAGCCCAAAGTGTCCATCGCTGGGTTTATTACCATCCCACCGCCAAACGAGGAGTCTATCGGTGGCACCAGGTACAATTGAGAACTGCCACACCCTTGGGATTATTTTGGTGCCGTCGCCGTCGATATGTTAGCGCTAGGGCAGTAGTTTATCCCACTGTACTTCCCCTTACTCGCTGTCCCCTAGTGGATGAAATTGGTAAAGAGGACAGTATGCAAGTCCAAAGCGATCGCAAATCTCAATCACTTAGCCAAGACCTTACCAAAGCACTACGACCTTACCGAGTTGGTGACCCTACCCGTCTGATTCACTGGCGCACCAGTGCTCGTTACGGTGAATTACTGGTACGGGAGTTAGAAGTATTGACTGGTTCTCAAGAAATTATCATCTGCCTCGATAGCTCCAGTCAATGGCATCCGGAAGACTTTGAACAAGCCGTTATTGCTGCTGCTTCTATTTACTCCTATGCTTGTCGGACTCAGCCAAATGTCAAATTATGGACACCGAGAACAGGGTTATTGCACGGTAACTCAGTAGTGTTAGAAGCCCTTGCTGCCACCCAAGCCGGAGTTGATGGGAAAGCTGAAGAGCAACCCTATTTACCTCCTTATCTACCCTTGATCTGGCTGACTCAAAATCCTGTTAGTCTTAACTCCCTACCCCCTGGAAGTCGTTGCTTACTTTGGCCAAAAGATGTATCCGTGGTAAACCCAGTCCCACAACTCAAACGCAATAGTGTGGGAATTGTAATTAATACGACTGAGCCCCTAAAACCCCAGTTACAGCAACCGATCCCATAGCCAATAAGCTGTGGAACGCAACGAATTATGAACGTATTAATGGTCGTGTTGTTTGCAGTCTGGTCTTCTGATTTAGGGTAAACGATAGGGTTTTGGTATTTATTAGCACCAATTCAACCGATCGAACAATTATCCTAAACATATGTATCGCTATCCCAACGATCAACAAATATCCGATTTACCTGTAAGACAGTACGATACAATTCTAAGAACTCTTTCACAACTCAATTTTACTAAATGACTACATCACCAATAGCTAATCAAGCCAGTGATAGTAAACTGGAGGCGATGCAAAACTTTGCTCAGACTTATGCTCAGCGCACTGACACTTACTTCTGTGTTGACCCAAGCGTAACTGCTGTGGTGATTGAGGGACTTGCCAAACACAAAGAAGAACTCGGTGCTCCCTTATGCCCTTGCCGCCATTATGAAGACAAAGAAGCAGAGGTGAAAGCTACCTTCTGGAATTGCCCTTGTGTGCCCATGCGGGAACGCAAGGAGTGCCACTGTATGTTATTTTTGACTCCGGATAACGATTTTGCCGGTGATAAGCAAGAAATTTCCCTAGACGAAATTAAAGCTGCGCGAGATAGCATGGCATGACAGCCATAGTACTACCTGAAGAATTTTGGCAGGGTGTCGATCAATTTAATCAGCAAGAGTTTTACGCTTGTCACGACACCCTTGAAGCTTTATGGATAGAAGCAGTTGAGCCGCAAAAGCGATTTTATCAAGGTATTTTACAAATATCTGTTGCCTGCTACCACCTAGGTAATCTAAACTGGCGTGGTGCAGTGGTTTTACTCGGTGAAGGGATCGGACGTCTCAGTAACTATCAACCAGACTATGGGGGGATTGATGTCACTGAGCTACTATCTCAAAGTGTTAATCTCCTACAGGCATTGCAAAACTTTGGCTCAGAGCAAGTTGCTGATTTTGTTAGACAGTTAGAGGCGGCTGACAGCAATGATGTTGTAGTTAGTGGTGAAGGGGTTAGGGGTTTTCCAAAACTCAAGGGAGTTGATGGTTAACAACTAATGGTTAACCATTAACTTGTTAACCATTAGTTGTTAGCACATGCTTTGAAAGGATGAGAAACTTTGTTGGTGGCTAGTCGTCAAAACTAAAACACGTGCCTTAGAGCAAAAAGCCCATTTTCATTCCCAAGCTATGGCTGGATTTGCTTAAACTAGTAGGCAGAACAGCTTATTGGTATTCGAGATCAGTCATCACACACAACAGCATGAAGTCCGACCTTAAATATACTAACCGATTAAGGCATAATCTAGGTCTAAGATTATTCTTGCCAGTTACCTTGGTAGGTGCGATCGCATTACCAACTTTCCTGAACAGCCCCCAAGCAAAAGCCCAAAATAAACCATCAGCAGCTGATGGAAGTGCCTTGACGGTTCGCTCTGATGTCCAGGAAGCTAACTCCAAAACTGGCGTAGTCACAGCCCGTGGCAATGTCCAAATTAACTATCCCGCTCGCCAAATACAAGCAACTGCAGCCCAAGCCCAATACTTCAGCCGTGAGCGCCGTCTGGTTCTCAATGGTAATGTTTTTGTGTTGCAGGAGGGCAATAGTATTCAGGGTGAAACCATTACCTATTTGATTGATGAAGGACGCTTTGTAGCCCTGCCTCAACAGAACCAACAGGTAGAATCAATTTACATCGTTACTGACTCAGACAGCACCACATCACCTGCTCCAGGGCTTCCCTAACTACATAAAACACTACCATCAGCCATTATGGCTTAAAAACTAGATCTTAATTGATAGAATAGCCTGCAACCACTTCTGGTCATTTACTGGTCATTGGTCAATTACTAAGGATATAAGGATTATGGACTATTGACTAATGACTGATTCAAGGTGCTATCCGTGAAAATACTATTAGATAATATCCATAAGTCCTATGGCAGGCGCAGTGTTGTCAGTCGCGTTAATCTTTCCGTTGCCCAAGGGGAAGTTGTAGGGTTGCTTGGTCCTAATGGTGCTGGTAAAACTACAACCTTTTACATTGCCACTGGTCTAGAAAAACCCAATCTGGGTACAGTTTGGCTAGATGATCAAGATATCACTGGCATGCCGATCAATCGGCGAGCGCAGCTAGGTATTGGTTATCTGGCTCAGGAAGCGAGTATCTTCCGCCACCTTAGTGTTCGGGACAATATTCAATTAGTCTTAGAACAAACTGGTGTGCCTCGTGGTGAGTGGGGATTAAGAATGCATTACTTACTCCAAGAGTTTCGTTTGGAAAAAGTCGCCAATACCTTGGGTAATCAAGTGTCTGGAGGAGAGAGACGTCGAACAGAACTGGCAAGAGCCTTAGCTGTTGGTTCACTTGGACCGAAGTTCTTATTCTTGGATGAGCCATTTGCTGGTGTCGATCCCATTGCTGTGTCAGAGATTCAAAAAATTATGGCTCGATTACGCGATCGCCAAATGGGAATTCTGGTGACTGACCACAATGTAAGAGAAACCCTAGCGATTACTGACCGCGCCTACATTATGCGAGAAGGACAAATCCTGGCTGCCGGGAGTGCTGAAGAACTTTATGATAATCCTTTAGTACGTAAGTATTACTTAGGGACAGGGTTTCAACGATAAAAGAAGCTATTAAAAATTAATTTAGTGATTAGCACATCATGAAATTTGGTAAATCCAAGTCCATCATTGCACTAATGCCTGGCTTATCAGTGATGGATCGGTACATCGTATTTGAGCTAATCCCACCACTGCTGTTTGGTATAGGTGCTTTTTCATCACTTGGTGTAGCTATTGGAACCCTATTTGAGTTGGTTCGCAAAGTTACTGAAGCAGGATTACCACTGGGAATTGCACTTCAAGTGCTACTGTTGCAGATACCCCAGTTTATTTCCTATGCTTTACCAATGTCGATGCTCCTAGCTGCTCTGATGGCATACTCTCGCCTCAGTAGCGATAGTGAGTTGATTGCCATGCGTAGCTTTGGGGTAAGCATCTACCGACTCGTAATACCTGCTGTAGTGGTGAGTTTGCTCGTTACAAGTCTGACATTTGTATTTAATGAATTAGTGGTTCCTGCGGCTAACTACCAGTCCAAAATCACCTTAGATAAAGCGCTCAAAAAAGAAAGACCATCTTTTCAGGAAAGGAACATATTTTATCCCGAATATCAAAAAGTAAAGCTACCCAATGGCAAAAAAGTAAACAAAATTAAGCGTTGGTTCTACGCCGAGCAATTTGATGGTAAGCAGATGAGAGGCTTGACAATTTTAGACTTTTCTCAGACCGGTCTAGAACAAATTGTTACCTCTGAGTCTGCCGTTTGGAACCCCACTGAAAATTTATGGGATTTTTTAGATGGAACCATCTATATTATATCTCCCGATGCTTCTTACCGCAATATCCTCAGATTTCAAAAACAAAAGCTACAACTTCCTAGAACACCTTTGGATTTGGCAAAAAAAAATCGTGACTATGGTGAAATGAACATTGCTCAGTCTCTAGAGCGTTTGGAGGTATTACGCCATAGTGGTAATGCTAAAAAAATCCGTAAACTTAGGATCAGAATTCAACAAAAAATATCTTTTCCCTTTGTTTGTCTAGTTTTTGGTTTAGTGGGAGCCTCCTTGGGAACTCGTCCTCAACGTACAGGTAAAGCAACCAGTTTCGGCATTAGTGTTTTAGTGATTTTTTCTTACTACTTATTAGGATTTATAACGAATGCCCTAGGTCTAGTTAACATTTTCTCTCCTTTGATGGCAGCCTGGTTGCCTAATTTATTTGGACTAGGTGCGGGAGGATTGTTGTTATATAGGGCTGCCCGATAGGTAGGCTCGATAGCTAGGTAGTTATTGTTGCTAATTGTAAATTGCTAATTGTAAACCTGAATCCGTTGATTAGAGGCTAGCATCAAGTTACAGCGAAGCTGAAATATTTAACATCGTTGAAACCTGCCATGTCTTATCGTCATCAACCTCCTGCCTACCTCCGCTATTGGAAAGCTCAACTACAACCTTTGGGACGACCAGCATTTTGGGGAGCAGCTGTCTTGTTATCCCTAATGTTGTGGTTTGTCCGGGAATACTGGAACCGTCCAGAATTGTTAAGGGCAATTGGGATCAATCAAGTGGCTGACACTGATACTCCCACCGTTGAACCAACCCTGTCTTCTGAAGATGATGAACTAGCAGCAACGTTGGCTGATATTGATAATTCTGCCGTGCTATTAGCAGAGCTCGAAGCGCTAAGTGCTATATCAGTACCACCACAGCAAACCAATAAAGCCAGAAAGTCTAAAACCAAAAATTCGGAAGGGTTATTTACTCAAGTTATTCAGCAGACAAAAGCTAACTCCCAAGCAACATCACCTTTACTAACGCCAAACGTCCAACCTCAGCAGTCCTCAAAAGCCAGAAATCCGTTTGTTACATCTACAAACGATTTGTTTAATATCCCTCCTGTTCCTGGGACTGGCTTACTGACCAATCCTAACTCTGTTAATCAGAGATCTTTATCCTCAAGCACACTGAACCAGACTAATTCTGTATTGGGGTTGGGTTCCTTCAATTCCCCCTACACTAATCCAGCCGAGTTACCAGTCAGCCCTTTACAGGAAGCCTTGAATAGGCTTAATGCTGCTAAGTCTAATACCGGTAATAGCAAAGCTCAACTACCCGCTAACATATTGCCTTCAAACATCTCCTATGGAAACAGGGGAGTTCTCGAACAACGGAACTCAGGAACTCAGGAAATTAAAGCTAGGGGGGGAATACCGTTGAGTGCAACTGGCAATCAAGCATTACCGACTCCCTCCTATCCAGGACAAATTACCTATCCTGGGGTAACAACACCAGGTTTAACCGGCAACAGGAATTTCTCGACCACACCCACAACAGCTCCTTATCCAGGACAAATTAATTATCCTGGAGTCAATCTACCTCGAACAAGGAACGATAGAACTTTTCCGACAACACCTACAGTACCTACAGTTCCTCTCAATTCCAACACCTACTCTAGTCCATTCCGGCAAGCTACCGGTGTACCAACGGCAGCACCGCTTACACCAGTAGCACCGCAAGGAACTAGTAAATTGGGGCAATTTTCTACCCAGTCTACTAGTCAAAATCAGTTTTTCAATCAGCCTCAGTTAAAGTCTAAGCTTGAACCAAGTCAGCTGAGGCGACCTAAAATTATCATTTCCAATCCTTGACATTCCCCGGTATCCCATACGCGGAGATTCTCCCTTAATAAATTTTGGTTAATCGACTCGCCCTAACCTGACAGCTTGACAGCAACCAAGGGCTTAGGGCAAATCTTCCCAAGGATTGCCCTTAAATGTAGACTTGCACGTTCGGTTCATCGACCCAGTTTCTGGCATGGCCTGTCGTAAAAAGTTTGCTCAAAACCTCTGTTGATCGGGTTACCAACTTAAAACACTCAAGTGTCAACTAAAATATTTAATGATTGCCTCAGCAAACTCAGAACACTTCAGGGGAGGTTCTACGGGTGGAGTCATCATCCGGGCTAGGTCATAAGTAACTTCCCGGTTAGCGATCGCATCTGATATCCCCTTCTTAATCAAATCAGCAGCTTCTTGCCAACCCATATACTCTAGCATCATCACTCCTGATAAAATCACAGAGCCTGGATTGACCCGGTCTAGACCCGCATGTTTGGGAGCTGTGCCATGGGTGGCTTCAAAAATCGCACACGTGTCACCAATATTAGCTCCTGGACCCATACCTAATCCACCAACCATAGCAGCAGCAGCATCGGATAGGTAATCACCATTGAGATTCATCGTGGCCAGAATAGAGTATTCCGCTGGTCGAGTCTGGATTTGTTGGAAAATGCTGTCCGCAATCCGGTCATTGACCATCACCTTATCTTGCCATTGACCTTGCCCATGGGTGTCCCATATGGAATTAAGGACATTTTCCACTTCCTGGATCACTTTCGCCTGTTTTTCTGGGGTCAAGGCATCATAACCGGGTTCAATCGCGCGAGCATTATCTTCCAGGGTAATGTCAGGATTTTGCTCTTTGTTGCTGAGAATCCAAGATTCCCGTTCAGTTATACATTCTGCTCGAAACTCTGTGGTTGTTAGTTCATAACCCCAGTCCCGGAACGCGCCTTCGGTATACTTCATAATATTCCCCTTATGTACCAAAGTCACCATCTGCTTAGGCTTAGGTAGCCTGAGGGCATGTTGGATGGCGCGGCGCACTAAACGCTGGGAGCCAGTTTTACTGATGGGTTTAATGCCAATACCAGCATCTAAGGGAATCTGTTTTTTGCCATGTTCTGGAGTCGCTGGGATTAGATCCTGATTGAGTAAAGTAATCAATTTTTCACCAACTTCGCTTCCTTTGGGCCATTCAATACCCAAGTAGATATCTTCTGTATTTTCCCGATAGACAATTACATCCAGTTTCTCTGGAGTTTTGTGGGGAGAGGGGGTTCCTGGGTAGTACTTACAGGGACGCACACAGGCGTAGAGGTCATTAATTTGCCGCAGGGCAACATTGAGAGAGCGCATACCACCACCCACAGGAGTTGTCAAGGGTCCTTTGATAGCAATGCCGTATTCTTTGATGGCATTTAGGGTGTCTTGGGGTAAATACTGATAAGTACCGTACTTTTCGCAAGCTTCGTCACCCGCATAGATTTTAAACCAGCTGATGCTGCGATCGGCACCATAGGCGCATTCGACCGCTGCATCAATTACCTTCTGGGCAGCTGGCCAGATATCGACGCCAGTACCATCTCCGCGAATAAACGGAATAATTGGGTTGTCAGGAACAATGGGTTGACCATCCTTGTAGGTAATGGCAGAACCAGTCTGGCAAGGGGAGATTTTCTCGTACATAAAGTAGTTTTAATGAATTTCAGATGGAAGTTGGCAATAGACCTATAGTCAGAAAACTACCAGATCTCCTGCATTGGGCTTGAGACATTAAGCTTTTTTGCTGATCAACCCCAGGTAGATGGTAGTTGAGGTAAAGTCTATCTATAGGGGGATGGCAAAAAATATACCCTAGTTAATCTTCTCATTAAGATGATTACTAATTGACAGGGCAAGAGTGACAGAAAGAGCAGGTAGTTGTTGAGCTTTCTTCCCGAAAATTCCCATTTCTGGGTATTAGCATAAGTGAACGTAGTTCAAGTTCAAAGCTTTGATGAAGTTATTACACCATGGCTCAACTGTTTGAAATCAGCCTTTATGCTGAAATAGGGGTTCTATAGCTTAAGTTCTCCTGTAATAGGAAGGTGTTCAACTGTTTTACAACAGTCAGCCAAGGCTGCTTTGTGCAGCGCCATCGCTCCTAAAAAATTGCTTGGGTGATGTGTCAATAGTTAGGGCTTCAACACCGAAACTTACAGTGTTATTAGCATAGATTCTGCCTATGGTCAATCGAATTACGATCAAAAGATATGGTGTATTGTTTGTCTGAGTGGGCCTTTCACAGACTTCCAGCCAGATGGCAGCAGCATCAATTCATGACCAATTGGCAGGAGTGTTTGTAGAAAAGGTGGCTCCAGAAAGAATATGAAAAAGATTTTAGTTGTTGACGATGATAAAACCCTGCTAACTCTTTTGAAGCGCTACCTGGAACATCGAGGATACCAGGTAGAACAAGTGTGTTCGGGAACTGAAGCCTTAGAAGCTTGTGTCAAAAATCCACCGGATTTGGTAGTTTCTGATGTGCTGATGCCGGAGATGGATGGTCTAGAGTTTTGCCGTCGTCTGAGAAACATTCCCAATGGTAGGCTGATGCCATTTATTTTTTTGTCTAGCAAAGCAGAATTAGAAGACCGTATTAATGGTCATTCTATGGGAGCAGATGATTATTTAACTAAACCAGTTGCTCCGAGAGAATTAGAGGCAAAAATAGAAGCACTGCTAGAGCGCTCGCACCGTATCCATGCTGAAATTGTCCGGTTGATGCAGCAAGCTACTGCTATAGCTCCTGGCCATTTAGCTAACCAATTATCAACCTCAGCATCTGCTGAGAATTCTAAAACTTTGGCTCAGGTAGGGGCAAAACCTAAACCTCTACCCTTGACACCAGCAGAAGAACGAGTATTTTGGCAAGTTATTCAGGGGTTAACCAACAAAGAAATAAGCGATCGCCTATTTATCAGCCCTCGTACTGTGCAGACTCACCTCAGTAGCATACTCCATAAGTTGAAACTACATAATCGTAGCCAATTGGTGCGCTTTGCCTATGAGCAGGGATACAAACGTCCCAAGGAGTAGACATGAAAGGAATTTTCCCTCAAACGGCGAAATCGGGTTTATTGGTCAATCTTCAATTGTGACGGAGCTGCCTTGTATTTATACTTCCCACAGAAATCAACTGAGCTTTTATTTAACTATCAGCTATCACCCATCTGCCAATTTCCTAACTGCTGACCTAGACAAGCTAACCCCTCACAGTTTAACTGATCAGCTTTCAACTTCTTCCGCAACCAGTGTCCGGTCTACCGGACGGTCGGTGGTGAGAGGTCAGATGAACTGAAGTAAAATCGCCGCCAAAATGGGTTATCGATTTTGAGCAAAAGTTTGAGCCTATGTGTACTAGGACTGCCCTTTTCCATGAACGGAAGATTCAACGAATTGCGGACAGGGTTTTCCGGAACTTCAGATAAGTCTTTTTTAGTATATAACTGGAACCGAAATCAGCTAAGGCACTTTTGCTTCGCTCAAACCGTTGACCCAGTAGGCAGTGTTAGCTAGCAATCGGAACATCGAAGCACTGGGGATCTCAGAGAATCCCCTCGGTTATAGAAAAAATATTCTGGTGTGGTGGAATCGTTAACTCGAATCGCGCTTGCTCCCCTTTTTCAAAGAAGTAAGGAGAGGATGTAAGCGGCGAACGAAGAATGAGTGAGCAATTTTTTGGATATGTTTTCAGAATCCGATTTACATCGCCTGTATAATAGTATTGGTTCCTGAACTGGCCTACTAACTAAAAGCCAACAGTTACCATATATCAGAGCTTGGTAAATCTGTCAAACCCCCTGACCCTCTTGGTAAAAAATCCAATCAACATCGTAGACGGCAAATTAGAAATCAGCTCCTTCGGGGCGAGGGAGCTAGCCTTGGTAGTAGAGAAACCTACTACCGAAGTAAGTCCTTTTAACTCAGAACTCTCTGGCTGACTCACTCAGAACTATTTTCAAGTTAGATGACTGGAATTTACACTGCAGATGAATTACAACAGCTGATCACCCAGGAGTCAGAGCGATGGCGACCACTGGTATTTACTAATGGGTGTTTTGATCTACTACACATTGGTCATGTCCGTTACTTAAAGATTGCCAAATCCTTGGGTTCGTCTCTAGTGGTCGGGCTAAATAGTGATCAATCAGTAAACCGCATTAAACCATCACAGCCAGGATATCCTTCCCGACCACTGGTTCCTGAAATACAGAGGGCAGAAATTCTGGCAACTCTCAAACCCGTAGATGGGGTAGTGATTTTTGCTGAAACCACAGCTAATCGTTTAATTGAAGCACTGCAACCAGAGGTGTACGTTAAAGGGGGTGACTACACTTTATCCACTTTACCAGAAGCCAAAATTGTTCAATCCTACGGGGGGCGGATTGAGTTAGTCCAGGTTGAATTTCCTACCTCCACTACTCAAATCATTAACCGCATTCTTCAGGCTCGATAAGCAGGTGAGAATAGAGAATGGTTGAAATTTGGTAAGTTGTTGTGCTTGTAAATTGATTATTTGTCAATTTTGGAAAAAACTTTTTATACCCTCGGATGTTGTCTCTCCCTCACCGGTATCTCCCTATCTACTTCAGTATAGGCTGGCTTACATTAGGCATGATAGCACGCTTACATTAGGTACTAAGCACGCTTAAACACTTACACGCTTAACTATTAACCATTAACCAAAGCCAACACCTAACCCATAACCCCTAACAATTAACCTGCAAGTTAATTGTTCCACCAGGTTATGAGTGAAGCACCGCTACAGACAATTGACGGACTAGGCTCGGTGAAATTTTGGCACAAGTTCTTGATCGTAAAAGGTTTAAGCTTAGACAATTATAAGCTTTAAGGTTGTATACAAGCGGTTCCTTGCCGTAGTCTAGGTTAAAAGCATCAACTTGCTTGACTCTCGACTTTAAAAGCTATCACATTCAACCTTCTTGAGTGCAACCTCAAACCCTACCCTTCATGAGCGATCAAACGGCCCGGTTCCCAGCAGAAGTCTCTAACACAGTTGCCGAACTCCAGCGCCAGCTAAAGTCTAGTTCTGAAAAAAAACAACAGGCTTTGATTCAGGAACTTGCCAGCACTGGCACTGCCGGGTTAGACGTGTTAATGGAATTTTTACAGGAGCAACATGCCAACCCGACTATCCTCAGTGCTGGTTTTGCCTATCAAGCCCTCCATCAAGCCAATATGCCCAAAACCAATGAATTTCTGCAAACTTATTTTCCTACTGGGGTTGTACCCCTACGTTCTGAAGCAGGCATTGATTACACACCCGTGCAACAGCTGCTAGTTAAACAAGACTTTCTCGCAGCTGACCGTCTTACTCTCGAAAAACTCTGTGAGTTAGCAGGAGCTGCTGCTGTACAGAGAAGATGGCTGTATTTTTCGGAAGTAGACAATTTCCCGATTACGGATTTGCAAACTATTGATATCTTGTGGGTTATTCACTCTCAAGGCAAATTTGGATTTTCTGTGCAGCGGGAGCTTTGGTTGTCTTTAGGCAAGAACTGGGAAAAACTTTGGCCAAAAATTGGTTGGAAAACTGGCAATCGCTGGACCCGATATCCCCATGAGTTTATCTGGGATCTCAGTGCACCAAAAGGTCATTTGCCTCTTTCGAATCAGCTCAGAGGTGTTCGGGTATTTTCCTCTTTGCTTTCTCATCCAGCTTGGTCTACTCAGACATCACTCCCATAAGCGGTCAGGAACGAAACAACCGCAAAAATGCTTCTGATACCAAAAAAAATGGCATTATTTAAGCATTTATTTTCCTGAGAATTTGTTTACTTCACTACTCTATCTGGGAACCTTAAGTGTTGTGGGTAGCACTACAGTAGCCAGTGGACTGTGGTGCTACCAAAGGTAACCATGGGGAATGGGTTGGTTATGGCAAAAGAAAATCAAATTTTTTGTACTTTGGATGGTTTGACTGCTAAAGAACGGGAAAAAAAACGACTGAAAACTCTTCGGGATTTAGGTCTACTCGAAGCAGAAACAGTACCAGTTTTCGACGAGGCAACTCAGACTACTGCCAGATTTTTAGATGTGCCTATCTGCATTTTGGGCTTTATGGTACAAACGCAACAGCACATCAAATCAGCTGTGGGATTATCTAGAATCGGGCTAATGAATCGAGTGGCACAGTCCCGTCAGTTGCCCCGTAGTGAATGCTTTTGTAGCTATGTAGTAGATAGTCATCAAATGTTGGCGATTAATGATACAGTCGCCAACCCTGTCTTTGCTAGTAGTGTACTGGTTCACCACTACGGTATCCGTTCTTACTTAGGTGCACCACTGTTAACTGCTGACGGAGAGTGTTTAGGTACCCTAGCAGTTATGGATTTAGTACCTCGCAATTTTACCACCAAAGATTATGAGTTTTTGGCAATTACCGCTCGCTGGAGTCTCAGTGAATTTGAGCGGAATCATTTTTTGAAAAAAGAGCGTGACCGCTTTGTTAACTGGCTAACTAACTCTTCAACAGAGCCTCAGCACTCTCAGGAAGTCGAGTCTGATCGCCAAACTTCTAGCCCTAGGAATGTCTCTCTAGATGGGATAGCTGGTTTTAACTCAGTTCACACCATTAAGTACAAATTACTAACTCAGCTGACACAGGAATTGCGCACACCTCTAACATCGATTATGGGAATGGCTAGTGTATTAAGTCGCCAAGTTTATGGGTCTTTGACTGATAAACAAAAAGAATATCTAGAAATTGTTTATTGCAGTGGTCGTCAGCTGGTCTTGATGGTTGATGAAATTCTTTGCTTGGGGATTTTTGATGAAAACAGCGAACAACTAAATTTAACTGCTGTAGATATTGAAATGCTCTGTCAACAAGCAATGAACAATTTAGCACAGATAGCCCAGCAACATCGACAAAAGTTGCATCTATCTGTAGAGCCAGGTAATCGCATCTGGTTTCTGGATAAAGAAAAGGTACGACAAATGCTATATTACCTCATATTCAGTGTGATTTACTCGGCTGAGGCAGGGGGTGAAGTACGCATCCATGTCTCTCGAAAAACTGATTTGGAGAGGGCTAATGTCGTGTCTTTGAAAATCGCGGTTTGGGTTTCTCACCCCTGGCTCGGAGATGGTCTACCTCAGATGTACGGACAAATTTATGAGTTACCGTTACAATCCCCCTCAGCAGCAGCAGCGGTTGCTAATGCTTTAGAAACCCCATTCATCACTGAAGCACTGGGAATAAGTGAACTACCTTCGAGTTCAAACTTCCTCTGTGACAATCAGTTTTTATCCAGTTCTTTTGATCCAGAAACTACTAGTTGGGGTTCTGAATCGGAAAAAAGACCTCAGAATAGTGAATCTCGTGAAAGTTTAGGGCTATTACTAAGCTGCCATTTAGCTAAACGCCATAGAGGAAAAATTTCTGTTCAAGGTTTGCCAGAGTTAGGGTATCGGTACGTGATTACTTTACCGCAATTAGAGTCTCCTGATCAAAACTGTTAAACCACTGTTCCGATTCATTGACTCATATGTTAAACTAATCTAGGCAACGGTACTGTCAAGGTGATCTAGCCATCAGACCTAGACCGTATTTATCAAAAAAACTCATAAATAGAAGACTAACGGCTGATAAAGGTTGCTCAGTTAATAAATTATTTAATTTTGCTTAGTCTTTCTGAAGTGGTCGATAGCAAAAGTGCTAAAGACCCCCTGAGAACGCCAGCTTTTCGGGAAGCGTCGAAAAGTTTTTTAGTATTTGGTGAAGGAATCCTGATATAAAATCAAAGATTATAGATGAGGTGGGTTCAAATAAAAAATAGACAATGAATTCAGCATGGGCTAAGTTTACTCTTTCAAATTTACAGCTGTATCGGTGGCGAGGCACTAGCTATTTGTATCGCCTGGTAGGACTCCTAGATGCTTGGCGTCAGAGTAGCTTGCTCCTACAGTGGTCTGACCCAATAGGAGCGATGATAGTTGCTCTGGTGTTAAGTTTAGCTCCTTTTGTTTCCAATGCTCTAGTAGGCATCTTGTTAATTGCAAGTGCAGGGTTATGGGTATTGCTAACCTTATCCGATGATATAGGAAAGCCGAAGGTAAGCCCCATTCATCTGTTAGTTTTTTTGTACTGGAGTGTTGCCACTATAGCCACCGCACTCTCTCCGGTGAAAGGGGCTGCCTCTAGTGGTTTGGTAAAATTAACCCTTTATTTGTTCTTTTTTGCCCTGATGGCAAGGGTATTACGTTCTCGTCCCCTTCGTAGCTGGATTATTACCCTCTTTCTCCATATCTCACTAATTGTCAGTATTTACGGCTTGCGGCAGTGGTTTTTTGGGGCTGAAGCATTAGCTACCTGGGTAGACCCCACTTCAGCAGCAGCAAAACTGACGCGGGTTTATAGTTATCTGGGCAACCCGAATTTACTAGCTGGTTATCTGATCCCAGCAGTAGCATTGAGTTTGGCAGCAGTATTTGTCTGGCAGGGTTTGCTCCCCAAAGCCTTAGCACTGACGATGGTAGTCGTGAATTCAATTTGTCTAGTGCTAACCTTTAGTCGGGGTGGATGGATTGGTTTTGTTGTTTGTATTTTCGTCTTCTTGATCCTGCTGGTGTATTGGTACAGTGTGCAGTTGCCCCCTAAATTACGCCCTTGGGCAATGCCAGCACTATTAAGCAGTTGTGCTGGGGTGATGCTTCTCGCCGTCATGTTTGTTCCAGCTATACGCGATCGCATTGCTAGTATTTTTGTTGGTCGGGAAGATAGTAGTAACAACTTCCGCATGAATGTTTGGTCTGCGGTGATGGACATGATTCGTGACCGACCCATCATTGGCATTGGTCCAGGTAACAACGCCTTCAACAAAATCTATCCCCTTTTCCAACGCCCCAAATATACCGCCCTCAGTGCCTATTCCATTTTCCTAGAAACTGCCGTAGAAATGGGTTTGATCGGGATGTTATGTTTCCTTTGGTTGCTGATAGTCACCTTCAACCAAGGCATGCAACAACTGAGTCGTCTGAGAAATTTAGCGAACCGTCAGGGATTTTGGCTGATGGGAGCCATTGCCACCATGTCAGGAATGCTCGCCCATGGTCTGGTAGATACCGTTTGGTACCGTCCTCAAGTGCAGACCCTATGGTGGCTAGTCGTCGCCATTATTGCCAGTTTCTATGTCAATCCAAATTCTGACCCGTCAAAAGTTTAAAGTTTGCAGGTTGCTTTGCAGGTTGCAGGTTACAAGTTACCAAGTTACAGGTTGCTAGTTTTGTGCTGACCAAACAACCTTCAACCTACCCTACGGGAACGCCAAGAGCGAACAACCTTCAACCTTCAACCTACCAACCTTCAACCTTCAACCTTCAACCTTCAACCTTCAACCTACCAACCAACTAACCAACCTTGGCCTTTCGGCCACGCGATCGCGTTCAACCTTCAATAACGTTTAATAGCCCTTGCCATATCTCGCTGATCCTGACGCCTCTTGATCGTCTCCCGCTTATCATGGAGCTTTTTCCCTCTGCCCAAACCAATGCTGACTTTAACCAAGCCGCGCTTCAAATAAATCTTTAAGGGGACAAGGGTTAAACCTTGCTGTTCTAATTTACCGGTGAGCTTATTGATTTCCTTACGGTGCAGCAGTAGTTTTCGGCTGCGACGGGGGTCATGATTAAAATATTCGTTGATTTTTTGGTACGGAGAGATATGGACATTGAGCAGCCAGGCTTCCCCACCACGAATCAACCCATAGCCATCCCGCAAGTTGACCTTGCCAACTCGGATAGACTTCACCTCCGTTCCCTTTAACTCAATCCCAGCCTCGTAAGTCTCTAAAATTTCGTAGCGGAAACGAGCTTGTCGATTATCACTAATAACTTTATAACTTTCACCTTTATCACTCATAGTGTTGCCACTCCCACAGGCTTGCAGTTATCTAACTCTAGCGCCTGAGGTTAGAACTGGCGACAACGCGAAACTATTAACTTTTATGAAGATATTGACATTTACCTGAAAAACGGTAAAAATAGATACAGAAACATAAAATCGTTCATCTCTTCATGAATTAACCATAGGTGAGCAAGCTTCATGGAGAGACGGAAGTAAGGATGAATCCTGAAGGAACGCGCCTCTTATCACTACACTCACATTATGAGGCGAAGACTATGAAACTTTCTTATCGCGGTGTTAGCTACCAACACCATCCTTGCGAAGTTTCCACCACAGCAGTTGACTTTGCTGGCAAGTACCGGGGACTGAATTACCGATTGGGTAGTGCCCATCCTTTAACACTTGTGCAAGACAAAGTCAACCTCAAATATCGTGGCGTTTCTTATTAAGTGACATACTCCCACACTGACCTATCGGTTCAGTGTGGGCTTCTTGCCAACTCCGCCCATTGGTTAGGATACAAGGCCGTAGGCCACGCGGGGCGCGTTCGGCAAGCTTTATTAACGATACGGTCAGAAGTTACCGCAAGAATAGGGCAGCCTTTATGGTTAGTCGGCTATGGGTAAAGAGTTAAAACTTTATGATTAAGGCAAGAGACGAAACCTTAGATAAGGTCGCCTTTATAACAATAGTTTTAAACCTTTTCTGCATAACCT
>NZ_JAAHIE010000679.1:0-3373 GCF_010671945.1 Moorena sp. SIO4E2 | reverse complement strand
GTTCAATCCTACTGTGAAAAGTAGTAGAATTCCCTGCACTGTAGATAACAAAATTAGAGCTTAGGATTGATGTGATAGTCAACTATTTAATTTGACAAAGTTTTCCTGACATCTCTCCCTTAAATGTATAAGCTTTTGGGTTTTGGGTAATGGTAAAGACGAGTGATTTAGCTACAGTCTGGTCAAGGTAATGGGAGCTAAAATTACTCGACTTCTTCCACTATAGTATTGCGATAGAGTTTGAGGTAATTGACCTTTTCCTTTTTGCCACGGTACCCCACGGCAATGCCCGTAATCACCATATCATTATTATCACCGGGATTAAACTCAATCTCGTAGCTACTATCAGGAGAACTTACTTCCTTTGTACCCTTAAAAGCAATTGACTGTAGGTTGGTGACGAGATAGTTGTTCGTGGAGCTAGCAGGGGTGAGTTCTTGGTAGTAAAGCACCATTTTGGTGAACTTGCTGCCGTCTCCCTTCAACCCAATGCCTGTCAGTACACAGCCCTCTGGGACTTCCCCTAGGGTTTCGTAATCGGTCTGGTTAAAGGTCTCAGTGTCTCCAAACACCTTCCACTGACGTTGGGTTGTAGACAGATTAAGGTAGCACACGGCAGTAAGATTGAACTTCTTGTCCTTAATCAGACCTCCAAAGCCAACTACTACGTGGTCTAGGTGGGCTCCTGAGTCTACCTCCATATCTTTATTGTCGCCTGCGATCCACTGGTCCGTTTGAGAACTGGTAGTCAGCTCAGTACTACTAGGGTTCGTACCTGCATCAAGAACAGCTTGGATGGCTGCGTCGATTTCCTCTTTGCGAGCGTCATCATTCTCCACTAACTCCGAAATCTTCTTCAGGGAGTCAGAGGTAAAGTCCACGAGGACGAAATTACCAGGAACCGATGCCGCCCAATCATCAAAGCCATCCACCAAAGTGTCGGGAGTGCCACCGATGCACCAAAACTCGCCATTAGATTGATTGTTCGATTGCGACTGGTCGGTCTGGTTAGAAGTGGAAATTGATCCCGAGTAATCGCCATAGTTTGCCTCTACTTCCACTTCGGCTTCCTGGGAGCTGCTATAACTGAATTTTGAGACGCTTTGACTATAAGACCAGCGACCGCCGAAAACAGCCTCGTAGAGAAAGTGAGTGCCGTATTTTGCCACTAACTCCTCGGCGTCCATGTTGTAGAGGTCATCCTTGAAGTCCTCATCAAGATTTTTCAGGGCATAATCGAGATCCAGGGTCAACTTGTAGGAGTTGACATAGCCGGATTTTTCAACGTGATAGAAGTAGCTGCTACTGGTGTATGACTGTGAGTATTTAGCCGAAACTTCGGAGCTAAACAGACCATAGGAACCGGACAAGTTGGCAGAAACTGACATCTTGGTGTATAGATCTTCAGTACTGTCGTAAGAAGAGGTTTTCTGATCAGTTTCGTATAATAAGACAGGAGTGCCTATGGCATCCTTGGGGTAAGAATATTGATCATCGTGGACCGTGATTTCTGTATCTGCGTCAGGCAAAGAAAACAGTCGCTTACTGGTATTGACGGAGTTAGCGCGGGCATAGTAACCGTAGATATCGTAGGTACAGCCAAGATATCCGATGCCGGTTAGATTATCAGCCATGTTTTTCTCCTAGGGTCAACTGATTTGTTAAACTAGATATCCCGATAATATAGCAACCCTAAATGATTGGTGACAAGTGCTCGAATTGAAACCCAGGTATAACAATGATCACGTTTTGGAAAATTACCACAACCTATTTAGGATTGCTATATCCTAAAAATCCTAAAAATAAAGTATAATCAAAAAATGCTCTATGGATAAACGGGAAAAATGACAAATTACACTTGTAAATATATTCAAGTAAATCCTAAATAAACAAAACAAGTATAAGAAAAATTGTTGGTCAAAAAACGACCATATAGCGTTTTTCGTAGCTATGAGGTACACATTATTTTTTCCCTCTTCCCTGCTCCCTGATCCCTGCTCCCGTCTTGATGCAGGTTCCGCACACAGAACCCAAACCATGAGCGACTGCATCAAGACATTGGTTATCTAATTTTAGAATTAATAAAATCGGCACAATGTGATCAAGTAATTGACATTGTAATGAGTTATATTTTTAATCCAGATTTAGATTTTGAGACTCCAAAACCTCATTAAATCGTTCCTATGGCTCAGTTTTAAATGAGTCTTTGACCCACTCCTTGTGATTGCTGCGACTGGATTACAGATTCTTGGATATGTCTAATAAAAGTTATTATAACACGAGTCGAGTGCGATCGCCAGTTTGGTGGGATGTACCAATAGCCATTAATTCATAAAACCGTGGGTCTGTTAGTAGAAGCTCCCTGTCATGAGTGCGATCGCTCTTGTAGTGGCATAGCACAGCTAAAGTAGTAGGATAGATTTTTGAAAAAAGCCTTAATTTACAATGAATTAAGGGATTTTACTCAAGCACCATTTTAGCTGTATTAGTCCACCGAAACAAATTTATTCTATTTATAAAGTACAATAATTTTTATTCCTACTCATCACTGCTCCCTAGTCCCTGTTCCCTGCTCCCTTTTTTTACTACTCCTAAAAAAATCAGATTCCATTCCGTTACCGTACATTTTATTTAAAATACCTTTCCCCAAAAAAAATCATAAAAACCCTTGACAAAATATTTTATAATCGTTATGATTATATTGTTAACAACAAGCAAAAGGTGACCAAGATGGATTCCGAATTTCGCCCAAATCCCGAAAATAACCCTGAGGATATTACTCCTAGTAATAATCCTCAGGAATCTTCTCCAAAAAAATACCCTGTTAAGCACATTCTTAAGGGCTCCCGCAAGGCTATCATCAACACGATGCATAGCCTCTATGCACTGCGTTACGCCGAGATTTCTGAGTGGAGTCCTCTGCAACCGACGGGCATTCCTGGGGAATTTATTACGATGATGACGAAGTACATAACTTTGGGTTAACGGATTAACTTTCTGGGGGGCTTTGCCCCCTGGCAAAATCATCGAGTCTGCTCCCATGGAAGCAGGTCTTGATAGGGTTGAAAACGGAATCACTAATGGTCAATTTCCTAGCCGTAGATAGTATTTCTGCGGCTATTTTTTTTTAAGGGAGTAGGGAATTTAGAATTTAGAATTTAGAATTTAGAATTTAGAATTTAGAATTTAGAATTTAGAATTTAGAATCGGGAATCGGTAATTGGGAGTAGGTAATCGGGAATTGGGAATAGCGATGCGCTGCATCAAGAGGTGCGACCCGAACGCGCCCCGCGTCGGCTTTGCCTCAAGGTGCGCGTTCGGGTCGCACCTTGAGCGAATTTAATTCTTAATGGTAAGAGCGGAGTCTATGCTG
>NZ_JAAHIE010000678.1:0-3374 GCF_010671945.1 Moorena sp. SIO4E2 | reverse complement strand
ATCTACCAGGAATTGAGCAACAAGGGGATGACATGCCAACGGTACTGTTGCCAATGAGCTTGCAGAGTCTCGATGATCTCGGTATTACAGATATTGGTCATCAAAGAGATCATAATGAGGATTGTTTCGGCATCCAGACTCAATTCAAAAAGCAGGAAAATCCTATTGGTCGAAGTATACAAGCTCGTGGTTTATATATTCTCTGCGATGGTATGGGAGGGCATGCGGCTGGGGAAGTAGCCAGTTCTATGGCAGTAGAGGTACTCCAGAATTACTTTAAAGAAAATTGGCAAGACCAGTTTCCCACAGAAGATAGTCTCAGGAAATCCGTGTATGTAACAAATCAAGCGATTTTCGATATCAACCAACAAAATGCTCGCTCTGGCAGTGGTCGAATGGGTACGACTCTAGTCATGATGTTGATTGAAAATACCAAGGTAGGGATTGTCCATGTCGGAGATAGTCGGGTCTATCGACTAACTCGGAAACGAGGCTTAGAGCAAATCACTATAGACCACGAGGTCGGTCAACGAGAAATCCAGAACGGAGTAGATCCAGAGCTCGCTTACTCTCGCCCTGATGCCTATCAACTAACTCAAGCCCTTGGACCGCGTAGTGAGCAATTCCTAAATCCCGATGTGCAATTCATAGATATCGCAGAAGATAGTATATTCTTACTTTGTTCTGATGGTTTGTCAGATAATGACCTGTTGGAAAATCACTGGCAAACTCACTTAGCGCCTTTACTCAGTTCCCGAGCTAACCTCGATCAGGGTCTGGCTAATTTGATTGAGCTGGCAAATGAGCATAATGGTCACGACAACATTACACTAATCCTAGTTCGCGTGAAGGTGCGACCAAACTTGGCTCAACCAACATTAAATATAGGTCGTTAGTTAGTCATTAGTTAGTCATTAGTCATTAGTTGTTTGTTATTAGTCATTAGGTTATTAGTTGTTTGTCATTAGTCATTAATCATTACTTGTATGTCATTAGTAGCTGCCAGTATATTCTGGTTAGTCACTTTGGACAAAGGATAAAACCGACAAAGGACAAAACCGACAAAGGACAAAACCGACAAAGGACAAAACCGACAAAGGATAAAACCGACAAAGGACAAAACCGACAAAGGACAACTGACTATGGTCACACTGACCCTCTTAGATCCGTTAAGCCCCACTCCAGTGCAGCAGTGGAGCTTTCAGAGCAAATCTACGATTCGCATTGGTCGTGCTCCTGATAATGATGTGATTGTCGATAACCCGATCGTGTCACGACATCACCTGGAACTCAGGGCTAGTGCTTCCCCATCGGGTCCGATGTGGCAGTTGGTCAATCAGGGTGCCAATGGCACCTTTCTTAATGGTGTCTTGGTTTCCCAGGGGGTGCTGCCGGAAAAGGGTCTGATTCAGCTAGCCCAGAAAGGTCCACTGCTGCAATTCCAAGTTCAAACCCAGCAACTATCTGCCCCAGCACCCAAGCCCTTGGCTGAGACTACTAAGCCATGCCAACACCAAGGCAATGCACCAGGCAATTTGTTCTGTATTCACTGTGGTCAACCCTTGGTGCCAGTCGAGCGAGTCATTCGCAACTACCATGTTTTGCGAACGTTGGGACAGGGGGGAATGGGAACCACTTATCTTGCCTGGGACAAAGTCAACAGCAAAGATGGATACCCACTCCTACTAGTACTCAAGGAAATGAATGCTGACATGGCTCAAATTTCCAAGGCTCAAGAACTGTTTGAACGAGAGGCTCGCACCCTGAAAACCCTGAATCATCCCGGAATTCCCCAGTATTACGACTTTTTTGTGGAAGGGGGTAAAAAATACTTAGCAATGGCTCTGATTCACGGTGAGGATTTAGAAAAACGTGTCTTGAGCACTGGACCAGTCATCTTGCCCCAGGCAGTAGAGTGGATGATTCAGACTTGCGATATCTTAGACTACATCCACGATCAGCAGCCGCCTCTAATCCACCGAGACATTAAGCCTGCGAATTTGATGGTGCGCCATCGAGATAACCGAATTGTTATGTTGGATTTCGGTGCTGTTAAAGAAATTGGCACCATACCAGGTACACGGATTGGAGCGGAAGGATATAGCGCTCCTGAACAAGACCGAGGTCAGCCTTGCACTCAATCGGATCTTTACGCCATTGGCCCAACTTTAATATTTCTGCTCACCGGGGAAGCACCTCTAAAGTATTATCAAAGGCGTAGTTCAGGATATCGGTTTGATGTATCAGGCGTTCCCACTGTCACTCCCCAATTAAGGAAAGTGATTGAGCGGGTTTGTCAACCAAGGGCTTGCGATCGCTACCAAACGGCAAAAGAACTGATGCAGGCTTTGGTTGCTTGTATTTAGGAGTCGGCGTTAATCAATATGAGCAGAAATTTTAAGGGCACAATTTGGCGGTCACTAGTGATTAGGATAAGGCAAATCAGGGAATAAAGAAAGTATATACTCACCCTACCGGCGGGTATTCCTCATCCATTACCAAGCTCCACCAATTGAAGCGTGGACGCCAAACGGAAGCGAAAGAAGTCAGATCAAGTCCGGTTAATCACTTCTAAAAATGGTTGATCCCCGTTGATCGCCTTTTGAAAATTGTCAATTTTTAATTGTTAATAGCTAATTGTCAATAGCAAATTAACCACTGACAACTTTCAATTCTCAATTTTCATGTCAGACGAACAAATAGGTGCGGGTCTCCTAGGCCGGATAAGCCGGACTAGGGTCGCACCTGATGAGATAGATAAGTACTTAACCGATACTTTTTAGCTACCAAAGTCTACCAAAATAGACTTTGGATCGCCAATGCAAGATGCTTTCGCATCCAGGGGGTATCTCCCAAAGCTCTGACGGAATATCCCGCGAGCGCCATAAAAATGTCAAAAAAGTTCGTTCCACCGGGATCGAGCGCGCAACTAACTATTAAACCCTTGGTTTTCGGCTTTAATTTAAGTTACATAAGAATCCCTGTGGATGTTAACCTAATTTAAGTCTAACAAATAATAAGAGTTTTTGGTAGACTCTGCGACATTTTCTCTAGCTGTTTACTAACCTTAAATTGGATCAGATCATTCTTCGTCCCAGGCTTCCACAGCTAGTAAGTCACTGATCGGGTCTTGCATGGTAAACCCGAATTCAGTCAGTTCCTGTTTCCAGTAAGACCATTCGTCGCCATAGAGCAGGGCAATTTTCCAAAGGCTGTCACTGGGTTTAATAATTTTGGATTCCGCCAATGAACGCACATGGCGTTGCAACTTCACCATGGGGTGAGTAACTGTTTGAGTCATACTCTAAAATCTCTAAATCAATTCTGTTGTTAGATTGGCTTTTGCGAATACCTGAACTACAATGCTTCCCCTT
>NZ_JAAHIE010000677.1:0-3376 GCF_010671945.1 Moorena sp. SIO4E2 | reverse complement strand
GTCAATAAACCAGGTATAGTTCTCAATAAACCCGGTCTTATTGTGCTTATTGACAATGATTTTTATACATATAGTGTTTTTTAATTAAACAAACACTATATATAGGATTTAAAAAATTAAATGCCTTTACCCTGAACTAGATTCTTGTTCATAGAGGGGACAATTATGGCAAAAATCCATTTGGTTGGAACTGAGTTTTTGGATATCCCAGCTCAACTAGCTTTGGATGGAGCAATTGAGCAATCGTTAGATATTTTGGCTGCCTTTGGAGTGGATGAGCAGTTTGAGCAGAAGATAACAGAGGTTTTTGGTGATCGCTTTGATGCTGAAAAGCTAGAAAAGCTGCGCCAGAGCTTTGCATTTAGAGATTGGAGCTGGTTGCCAACCTTTGAGATTCGCTCTGCTGATGAACTAAATGGAGCAAATGCTGCATTTGCGGCAAGTAACAACAGAGTGTACCTTTCACAGGATTTTATCAGTTGACTTAGATCAGGTTTTGCACAGTTTTTTTCAAAACCACCGATATATTGATGTATTCAACGGAAGGCTAATTTAAGCCCGCCGCAAAAATGGCTGATCAGTATTTTACCAATCCGACAATGGATAGGAGGATTTGTGCTGGATATTTTTGAACCTTTCTCCAACTCGGAAAATACTTTGCTGAGTTTAGACCAGAACTTAGAAAGCTCTAACAGTTCTCTGAATTTCAGTCCTTCTGAACAATTACTTTCCCTTAACAGTTCAGACCTGGATTCAGATCAACTCTTGATTTCTGACCATTCTGACTTAACAAATGACCTAAATTTGAACTTGGAAACAACCGCTACGGAACCTCAAGCTAATCAAGACGGCAGCGATTTACTGACGGGTACAAGTAACTCAGAGACATTAGTAGGAAATCTTGATGATTTGGATACTTCTGAATTTGATTCAGGAGTTTTCACAGTCGGAGCAGATGGCGATATTGCAGTTGATTTCTTATTTGATGGGGGCAAATACAAAGGAGAATTAGCCATCTTCAGTTTAGAAGATATGGCTGAATTTGAACCCGGTTCAGAAGCATTTATTCGAGAAGCTGCTCGTCGCGCTCTGATTGGTTCAGAGTTAGGTCATGTGGTAATTTATGATCTAAAAGAAGGGGCACGATTTAGTGGTATTTTAGGAGAACATGAAAAAGAAAATTGGAATCGTGGAGAACATCAGGATGTCAAGACATTTGCCATGAATCCTGGGGATGAATTTGGCATCTTGTTTGTTCCCAAAGGCAAGGTTCAGCAAGTTTTTGAGGATCCGAGTCTTGACGGTTCTAAACGTCCATTGTTCTCGATGACGGCTGCTGACTCAGAGGATGTTTATGGTCTGGGAACAATGGTAGATATTACAGGTCATGGACATACTTTTGGATTCGATGACCAGTGGGGTAAACCGGATAGTGATTATAACGACTTGATTTTTAAAGTTATAGGGGCAACAGGAGAGGCAACATTACTCAGTGAGATAGTGACTCCAGAAAGTAATTGGCAAAATACAGACTTAGGTGAAGCGTTAGTTGATTACTTCCAGTTGAGTGATCCAGATACGTCTGGCTCTAAAGTAGGTTTTGATCTCGTTGAGCTTCAATTGGAATATATCGCTCATCAACAAACAAATGAATCAAGTTCAGAATTTGAGCCAGATAACTTCTTGTTACAAGTTAATGAAGGAAAGGTCGTTATCGATGCTGTTGCATTTGACGATGCAGATACGCTGCTAAATGACCTCACAGCGTTAGGCTTACAACAAGGTGTGGCATTTAAATCAGTTGTGTCAGGGCTACTACCAATTGAATTAATCAATGAAGTATCTGCTTTGAACAGCCTAGCCTTTGCAAAGCCAGCATATCAGCCATTAACTAACATAGGAGCTGCTGATGCAGGAGCTCCTATTAGCCAGATTGACCAAGCTATCAATTCTAATGATGCACGCCAAAACTTCAATGTAAATGGAGCTGGAGTGACTGTAGGAGTTATCTCAGATAGTTACAACGTATTGGGAGGAGAAGTTAATGACATACGGAGTGGAGATCTTCCAGGAGTTAACAATCCTAATGGATTCACGGCAGTTGTAAATATCTTGGAAGAAGGCTCTTCTAGGGATACAGATGAAGGTCGTGCTATGTCACAACTCATACATGATGTAGCTCCTGGTGCTGGTTTAGCATTCCATACAGGTTTCAATGGCACAGCTAATTTTGCTAACGGAATTAAAGAATTAATGGATGATGCTGGTGCTAACATAATTGTCGATGATCTTAGTATCTACGCTGAGCCAATGTTCCAAGATGGAATTATTGCACAAGCTGTTGATGAAGTCGTGACTCAAGGCGTTGCATACTTCTCAAGTGCTGGTAACCAAGCTAATAACTCCTATGAAAGCTCATTCGTCTCTAGTGGTCAACGTATTCAAGGTTCTGTGGCTCATGATTTTAATCCAGGACCAGGTGTAGACACTTTACAACAAATTACGATTCCGGGGAATGCCAACTTGGTTGTTTCTTTGCAGTGGGATTCTCCATTTCTTTCTGCTAGTCCTGAAAGTGGGGGTGCAACTAGCGATCTTGATATTTATTTACTTGACAACACTGGTAATCGAGTTTTAGCAAGAAGTACAGATCGAAATATTGGTCGAGATGCAGTAGAGGTTCTTAGATTTACCAACAGAAATACAGATGCTAATGGGAATCCAATACCAGCCCAATTCAACCTTGCAATCACGAACCCTCGCGGAGATGCTCCTAGAAATCTGAAATATATTCTTTTCAACCCAGGTTCAGGAGCAACAGTAATTAATGAATTTTCTACTAATTCACCGACAGTATATGGACATCATGCAGCAGTTGGTGCAATGGCTGTTGGGTCAGGGTTCTATAGAAATCCAACTACTTTAGCACCAAGCTCCTCAATTGGGCCTACCACTATTTTGTTTGACCAATCAGGTAATCGGCTAGTAACTCCGGAAATCCGTCAAAAGCCTGAAATTGTGGCTCCTCATGGAACCAATACAACATTCTTCCCTGCATTTGTAGATAATGACGGAGATGGCGTAGACGATAATGACTTTGAACCAGATAATTTCCCAAATTTTTTTGGTACCTCTGCTGCTGCTCCCCATGCTGCTGGTGTAGCTGCTCTGATGCTGCAAGCATTTCCAGGCACTCCTCCTGACATACTTTATCGTGCAATACAAGAAAGTGCTCTGGATATGGAGAATCCCTATACTCCTGACTTAGATCCAGGAATTGATAATGCAACAGGCTCTGGTTTAATTCAAGCAGATCAAGCAATTCAAAGACTTGAGCAGATCCAAGCTCGACCTGAAATAGATTGGAAGAGCAAAC
>NZ_JAAHIE010000676.1:0-3387 GCF_010671945.1 Moorena sp. SIO4E2 | reverse complement strand
TTTTAAAAATATCTTTGATTATTTTTATTATAAAGAGCATCAAAGACCATGCTAATAAATAATTAACTATTATCATTATTAGATAAACCCTAGAATTCAATACTGTTATTAATAGTTTTGAAGTCCATAAATAAAAGAAAAACATATATTTGGTTAGATTATTTTTTATTATTAAAACTAGATTATTTTGATAGTTTTGAGTACTATCAAAACTATAATTTATGTTTTTTTTGCCTAAACCTAAACTAAAAATTTTTATGAAATTATCTTGTAAACCAAAAATTACTTGCTTACCATCGGTAGTAATGGTTACATCATTTACTGAAGTTTTGTTTTCTATTAATTCAACATGTTTTTCTTGTGATTCTAAATTCCAGACCTTGACTGTTTTATCTTTTGAAGCAGAAATAATCTTCTTACCATCTCGTGTTACTTTAATATCATAGATTGAGTAATCATGACCAATAAAACTCAAAATTTCTTTTCCAGACTCTCTATCCCAAACTTTAATAGTATTATCGAAGGAAGCAGAAATTACCTGTTTACCGTCAGGTGTAACAGCAAGAGCACTAATAGGATTGTTATGACCTTCAAGGATGAAAGCTTTTGTTCGCATTTCTAAATTCCAGATTATAATAATATTTTTGCCCTTATGACCAGAACCAGAAATTAGCCACTTACCGTTCAGAGTAACTGCAATTGCATATACTGCCTCCGATTGTGTAAATAAAACAGGATAACCAGCGTATCTTTTATCTCCATGTATATTCCTGAAAAGCATTTCCCCATTTGTTAAATCCCAAACCTTGATAGTCCCGTTGTCTGACCCAGAAATTACACGATTGCCAGAGGTGATCGCAACAGTTCTCACTATGTCTCTATGACCTTTTAGGGTTAACTCTTCTTGCCCAGTTTCCAAATCCCAGACTTTCATAGACTTTTTGGTTGCAATTGATGCTGAAACCACTTTCTTACCATCAGGAGTAACGGCTACAGCAACTACTGGGAGACTATGACCATTAAATCTCTGTATTTCTATACCTGTTGCTAAATTCCAGACTCTAACTGTATTATCAGAGGCACCAGAAATGACCCTGGTGCCATCGGGAGTAACTGCTACAACATTTACAGGGGCACTATGACCTGTTAATGTTCTAATTTCTGCACCTGTATTCAAATTCCAGACTTTAACGGTGTGGTCAGATGAACCAGAAATTACCTTGGTGTCATCTGGTGTGACAGCAACGGCATTTACGGAGTCACCATGACCAATTAGGGTAGAGAGTAACCTTCCAGTAGGGGGAGTCAAGGTAGCCCTCAAGCTACGCAAATAAGTGGTATTAGTTTGGGTTATCTGTTGTAATAATCCTTGAATTTCTGGGGTATCACAATCTAGTAAACGCCCTGACAGTTGCCCTGCTAACTGCGTTGGATCTTGACTTAAGATATGTGTTGATAGTCGCAAGGCTCCCTGAATTAACTTCAGGGATGTTATCGTTTGCTCGCTGTAGTCTGGATGAGATACGTCTATATCATTAATCAACTCGTAATCTTCAATCAGTGCTTTGATGCCAAATTCATGATGATTAATCTTGGCTTCGATAAACTCATAGTTACTCAACAAAAGAGATAATTTATGAAGTTGACCACCTTCTAACCACAAACGCGGAAGTTCACCCAAGAAATGCTCTATTTCTTCTGGTGACTTTTGCCCTAACCAACTGCGAAGATTACTCATAATTCAAGGGGTGTATCTCACTTTTGCTATTTGAGCCGGTGGTGCATTACGGGGCTGGCTGTCAAAACCAAGCACGAAGAGGCGGAAAATTAGGGCAACCGCCCCTAAGGCACCCTACAAAACTGCGAAGATTACTCATAACTCCAGCCCTTCTGTCATATTATCCGCAACTTCAACACTAATATTAGGTAACATCATACCCGCCGCTTGCACAATATCCTGTCGATGCAAAAAATCTCGGAAACTTTCGTGATAAAATCGATAACGTGGTGGTCGATAAGTTTCTTGCTTATGTAAAAATTGCTGCCATCCATCAAGCACTTCCTGCACGGTAAATTCATCCTGCTTAGAATAGTTGGCAATTATTTTACGAGAAGCAGCACTACGTAAAGCACACATGACATAAACAATTTTAATTTTAGCCCTGGGTAAAGGCTTGGTTGTCATCCCCATCAGCTGCCAATGGCTTTCATAATAGCCTTGTAACCCTACGGGTAATTCATCCAAAGGTTTATCATTATAAAACCCATCGGCGATGGCTGGCAACACACAGCGCAAATACATAAAGTTATTTTCGCTTTTTGCCGCAATCTCTTCCACAAACTGCTGATTAGAGAGGGAAGGTTGGTTCTTAATCCACTGACTCAATCCCTGTTTATAGTCTGGATGATTCAGCAATTGCCAAATATAGTCTTTTACATCTCGATGACTTTGTTGAGAGTTTTCCCTTAAATCCAATTCTTGGCTTGGTGTAGCAGGAGATAACTGCAGCCTTTTCTGATTCTGATTATAGGGTCTTCTGGTCAGGATAAAATAAACACGGTCTGGCAAAATAGTCGGTAAATATAAAAGATTACCAGCTCCCTCTTGGTCAACTTCATCCAAAGCATCCACAACAATCACCAACCGTTCACCGGCAGATAATTTTTCCCTAACCTTAGCCAACAAGGTTGATAAATCAGCATCTTGAGCATCTGGCAACTGGTAACGAGTGGTCAATTGTTGACGGATTTTTCTGAGGAATAATTCTGGACGATTCATGCCCTCAGCACGACTATTAAAAAAGCAAATTGCGTCTGGATTTTCTAATACATATTTAGCAGCAATGGCACTTTTACCCATCCCAGCATCACCAATAACAGTAAAGTAGCCCTGAGCAGTGTTGCTGAAGAAGGTTTCAATAGCCTTAAATACAAACTCACGTCCGCAAAATAAGTGAGTTTTGTCTTGAATAAGTTGTTCAAACTCTGGTGGTAACTGGTGTTGAGGCTCCCAGTCTTTTCTATCAACGATCTCAGTTGGTTTAATCTTTAGAACATTGCAAATATTTCTAACTGCCCATCTTTCTACTCCATGAGGACAATCTTTAGTACCAAGCAAGCGTTTAACGGTATCCACAGAGACATTGGCTTGCTGTGCTAGTTTCTCTTGAGTCAGTCTAGCGTCTTTGTAAGCTTGTTTGAGTCTGGCTTTACCTTGCTGACTCGATCGCACTTTGTCAGATTCACGCATTTTGATTTTAGGGAGTCGGGAGTCGGGAGTCGGGAGTAGGTAAGCAAGCATTCAGCGGTCAGCGGTCAGCGGTCAGCCGTTAGCTTTGTGGCACAGGCTTCGACGTTGTGACTTTACGCTTACCTGTTTTCTTCAAA
>NZ_JAAHIE010000675.1:0-3396 GCF_010671945.1 Moorena sp. SIO4E2 | reverse complement strand
AATTGAAGAATTAGAATGTTTGTTAAATCATCTTTTAAATGAAGGAGGGTTAATTATAAAATGGGTACGAAAAATAAAAAACAAAGGCAATGCTGTTATCACAGTTTAAATGCGCAACAGCTTAGTGACATTAAGATAGCCAAGATCTAACAAAAAGAGCGAGTCACTCATGAAACCGCTCTTTTTGATAAGGGGATAAATAGTTAAGGACAAAGTAGAATTATAAATTTGTCTTAGGGATATTTTAACCCAAAGACATCGCTCCTTAGACATAGTTTTTATGCTCCTCCCTGATTGATCAGGCTTTAGGCTGTTTCCAACCAGTCATAAATTTTATCTAATTGCTCCAGAGTTACCAAACCATACTGCCAAAGAATCATTGGCAAAAGTCCTGGATCTTGTTCCCGGTGTCGTTGTGCGATCGCAATTGAATCTCTAGAAATTGCTAACTCTTCTTGGAGAAAATGCAAGAATTTTGTATAGGTTTTTGGTGCCATAATTAGTTGTATTTCACCTCCTTTAATAGGCTCTATTTGGGAATTAGTAATCTGAATGTGTAAACCATCAGTAGCCACTATCTCATCTGTCCACTAGGAAATTACGAGTGTCGGTTATACCTGACATAGAAACAGTAGGAAATTTTCAGGTTTTAAGGATAATTAATCCCATAGGAAAGTAGTTGACTTTCCCAATCATCACCCGACTAGGATTTAGGATGACAGGAATAGCACTCTAGTATCCCTGTATAAATTTTCAGGGTTAGGAGGCTGATTACCTGTGTCCTAAATCACTGCCAACCTGAGATTCTCGTCAACCTAGAACAGCAATCTTATGTGTCTTGATGCAGTCGCTCATGGGGGAAACCACGGCAGTCGCTCATGGGGGAGACCACGGCAGTCGCTCATGGGGGAAACCCCCAAGACCGCGCTGCCTCCCCAAGACCGCGCTGCATCGCTTTCTTCCCAGTATCGAGATCAAATACCCCACTCGCATCACCCCTAGACCTTGCCAACACAGTGAGTTGGCAAGACCCTCCTAGCTCATATGGTTAAGTCAAGCAAAATTCGACAGTTTTAAACACACACTACATCAGACCCTTGATTGACAATGGTCTGTCAAGTTAAAAACTTTGGCTGGCGTACGCTATAACTGACTACTCTCTCACACCCTCAACTTAGCGATTCACCGCTAAGACTCAGTAGCGTCACCCCTACCCTTGTTTTCCCAACCTTGATTAATTATGTCAAGGGCAGCCATTAGTAATCAAGGGTATAGTCATTTGCGAGCTTTTTACATCTGTCTTAGGAAAGATTACCCTAATTTGGATGGACTACCAACAGATTTCCCTTGAATTTTCCAATAATTTTTCCATACACTGATGAAAGGGAGCAGGGAGCAGGGAGCAGGGAGCGGGGAGCAGAAATATGCAGAAATATGCAGAAATATGTCTTAAGCGTTACTTCGACTGCTATATAGGAACGATAGCATCAAGCTTCATGCTTGATATAGCGCTACGGGCAATGGCATTGGCAAGAGCCAAGAGGCAAAAGTAAACTTAGTCATAGCTTACTTCTGACTTCTGACTTCTGACTTCTAACTTGCGCGTAGCGCTATATTAGTTAGGTGCGGTACTACTCCCATCCAGAAACTTGACAGTTACCTGGTCACCTACTTTCAGACCCAGTTCAGCCGCACGTCCGCCACGGAGTTCAATCACTTGGTCAATAATTTCCTTTCCTGGACCATAGGTAGGACATTTATCGGTTTGGCAGGGGGGGACAGATTTTGCGATCGCTTTTACTTCCCCATTTCTTAGAAACACCATATCCAGATAGATTTTAACATTCTTCATCCAAAAGCTGACACGCCGTGGTGGGTCGAAGCCAAATAACATCCCCCGATCCGGTGCTAGAGATAGGCGATACATCAAACCCATTGCCTGTTGCTCAGGGGTCTGTGCCACTTCCAGCCCAATCCGCTCACCTGCGATGTCAGCCTCAGCAGAAATTGGTAACATTTGACCTAATTTGGTTGGTGATTGTGAAACTGATGGGGCTGTTGCTGGTGGTTGACCAGATTTCACAGAGTTACTATTTGTAATCTTTCCTGGAACTGACCCTGCTGAACAGCCCATGATTAAAATACTTAGTGCTATTGCACATAGAGTGATTTGAAACTTCATACCCACAACCCTAAGCCTCCCGCAACACATAACCAACACCACGCACCGTCTGGATTAATCGCCTTTCACCTTCATCTTCTATCTTGATACGTAAATAGCGAATATAGACTTCAATCACATTGGACTCTCCCATAAAGTCATAACCCCAAACATTTTCCAAAATTTGTTCGCGAGTTAATACTTCCCTGGGATGGCTGATCAAATACTTGAGCAGCTCAAACTCTTTCATGGTCAACTCAATAACCCTTCCATTGCGCATTGCTCTGCGCTGGCTTAGGTCTAAAGTTAGTTCTCCAAACCTCAGCTGCTCCGAGCCTCCTGTTTTTGGCTCTAGATAAAGGCGCACCATTTTCACAAATGGCTCGCTACGATAGGGTTTCAGGAAATAATCATCAGCTCCTGCTTCTATACAAGCCACTCGATCTTCTACTCGGTCATGAGCCATCAGCATGATTACAGGTACGCGAGAGCCTTCACGTCTGAGCTGATCGCATAATCTCAGCCCTGATTCTCCTGAAAGTGCTCTATCCACAACCACCATTGCTGGCTGGAGTTCACTGGCTTGATGGCAAGCAACGGAGGCATCAAGGGCAATGACTGTATGATAACCTGCTTCTTTCAAGTCCTGACTCAGCCGTTCCGCCAATATTTGATCGTTTTCTACAACTAAGACACAGGGATTCCTTTCCAGGGTCAGATTTGGCATAGATAATGCTTGTCAGCACAAGCTGGATATAACTATGGTGAATACCAACCCTGTTTTAGCATGTCGTCATTAAATAGTGCTGAGTGTTGAGTGAGTAATGGGTAATAGGTAATGGGTAATGGGTAATGGGTAATGGGTAATGGGTAATAGGTAATGGGTAAGCTATCAGCTATCAGCTTATGCGCTACGCGCACGCTACGCGAACAGCTATCAGCTTATGCGCTACGCGCACGCTACGCGAACAGCTATCAGCGGTTTGCAATTGGGTGAGGTAAAGAGTCCTGGGTTTTAGGGAACAGGGAACAGAAAACAGGCAAGAGGAACCCACCCCTAACCCCTCCCAGGAGGGGAAGGCAAGAGGAAAAAAAGCCTATTTACAACTATGAGATGCACCCTCTGTTCCCCGATTCCCGATTCCCGATTCCCGATTCCCGATTCCCGATTCCCTTTTTCCATATATCTCAAAACAAAAAAAATAGCCGTAGAAATACTATCCACGGCTATTTAA
>NZ_JAAHIE010000674.1:0-3402 GCF_010671945.1 Moorena sp. SIO4E2 | reverse complement strand
CATCCCATTGTAGGGTGTTGGGCAGTTCTCCTGTAAGTGCTTGGATTCCAATCATTCCCACTGCGTATATATCACTACTGAGGTTAGGATAACCCTTGGCTTGTTCAGGAGCCATGTAGCCTGGTGTGCCAATCCTAACAGTCGGTGCTGTAGGCTGGTTATCAGGTTGCAACTTTTTTACGGCTCCAAAGTCAATCAGAACCACTTTGCCATCTTGCTTACGTCTCATTAAGTTAGACGGTTTAATGTCGCGGTGGATAAGGTTATGCTGTTGAATAACTTCTAATGCCTGTAAAATTTGTTGTAAAAGCTCTATAACTAATGTTTCACTAAACGTTTGCCCTCTCTCCAATTCTTGGCTTAGATCATGTCCTTGAATATATTCCTGAACTAAGTAGCGCTGACCGTTTTCTTCTAAATAAGCCATTATTTGCGGAATTAGGTCATTTTTGGCTAATTCTTGCAAAGTTTTTGCTTCTTCTTCAAATAATCGTTTGGCTATCTCCCACTCAGAGGCGTCGGTAGTCTCAGGCTTCAATTGTTTAACTACACAGTCGGGAGAGCCCAGTAAATGTTGGTCTTCTGCTAACCATGTCTGACCGTATGTACCTTCGCCAAGTTTGTCGATAATGTGATAGCGTCCGCCTATCGTTTTTCCTAACATCAAATCCACCCTATGTAAGTCTTGGTGTATTGATTTAGAGGCTATGAGCCGAGATTTCCGGAAGTATGTCAGTTTTGGATATACCTATTCAGGTAGGTTTGGCTGTAGCTTGCTTGGCCATAAGCGGTACGAAACCTAAAACCCAACATTGATCCAGGTGCTGGGTTACTCTTCGAGAAGGCTGACGCTCCTTAGGTCGCGATCGCTTGGCGTCACACCTACGTTCCAAAAGCCCAGCCCACAAAGCTGATCTGCTCCCAGGTTGCCTCTATATCCCCTAAAACAACCTTACTAACTCTTTAATTTAAAAGTAAGTGAGCCTCTAAAAAGTAAAGAATTGTAAACTTTAGTTGCCGCTGATTCCACTCTAACTATATTATTAGTCGCGAAGGTTGACGAAAGCTTTAGGTTAAACCCTTGTAAAATTTTCGGATATCTGCTCATGAAGAGCAACTTGTTCCATAGGATTACTACCGCTGCCATTACCGGAATTTCTCTTTTGGGCTTTGGGAAGACAGTTTGGGCAATTCAGGAGTTGCAATCTACTGAACCTGTTTGGGGAAGAATTAGCTTCACTGACACGCCCACTTGTCACTTAACTCAAGAAGCAATCTGTAATGAGTATCATTTCAAAACAATCTCAGGCTACGACATAGAATTAGAGGCGATTCCTGTTGCGGATTCTGGGGTGAATTTGAAGTTATATGTAGTTGATCCCAATGACAGGTTGCTGAAATCGATTGATCAGGAGGGAGTAGGAGAGCGAGAAAAATTTAAGGATGATAATACGGCTGAAACAGGAAGTTGGATAATCTTTGTGTCTTCAGTTGATAACAGCCAAGGATACTATCGAGTTGTTCTCAAGCTAACTGATAGCAATGGTAGAGTTATTCTACCGAATTATCCATCCTCTGAAGGTGTTGTTGTCAGTCATCAAAGAACTATTCCAGAAGTAAAATTTGAATGCAAATTTGATTACAATCAACAAGAATATGCAACTATTGCTGTTGGACTAAGAACTGGAAAAAGAGTCCCCCCAATAATGATTTGGAGGACTAGAGAATTTGGTGGGTGGACAGCAAAAAGACGATGTGAGTATGTAACTCAAAAATTAAACTATCGGTATGCTCAGAATGGCTATTACCTGAAGGGACTAGGTGTAACCCATGGCGTAATAGGTAGCTATGATCTAGTTTGTCTAGACTATTATCGCGTATCGTGTAATAGTACAAACCAATTGTTTACTCTTCCTTTTGGTAGGAATGTAGACGATTATACGAAACAACTTGAGTCTATTATCACGGACTTAGAAGGTAAGTCGAAAGTTTCCCCTATAGAGAATGGCCGCAGTCGAACCACAAAGTGGATTCCCCTTGCTCCTATAGAAGATTACTTAGAGGAAGATTCTAGCAATATACCTTCAAGACTTAAGCGTCCAGAACCTGAGCTACCAGTATGTGGTGAGTTTTGTTAATTTTAAAAGGAGAAGTATAGCATGAATTTAAAATTTATTGCAAAATACTTAGGAGCAGGTTTGGCTTGTTCTAGCTTCATTATAACAACTGGTCAATCTGTTACTGGTCAAAACTTATTAGCTCGAAGAACTGCTCCACAAATGGAATTTCGATGTGAATATGATGACGACGAACAAAAATATGTAACTACTGCTTTTGGACTAATAACTGGAAAAAAAGTACCACCAATAATTATTTGGAGGACTACAGAATTTGGTGAGTTGACACCAAAACAACGATGTGAGCATGTAACTCAAAAATTAAACTATCAGTATGCTCAGAATGGCTATTACCTGAAGGGACTAGGTGTAACCCATGGAGAAGTAGGTATTGAGCCTTATAAGATTAAGATAATTTGTCTAGCCCCTCATGGATTTGTTTGTAATAGGAAAAATCACTTGTTTAATGTTCCTTCTTCTGCTAAGAACCCAGAGGATTATATGGAACAAATAAATGTTGCGATCAGGAACTTAGGAGGTGAATCGGAGTCTAGGGCTATATACAATACCGGAGGAGAAACAAGAATGTGGATTCCCCTTGTTTATATAGAATATTATTTGGAAAAAGAAGAAGATTATAACAATAAACCTTCAAGACCTGAGCGTCCAGAACCTGAGCTACCAGTATGTGGTGAGTTTTGTTAATTTTAAAAGGATAAGTATAGCATGAATTTAAAATTTATTGCAAAATACTTAGGAGCAGGTTTGGCTTGTTCTAGCTTTATTCTAACAACTGGTCAATCTGTTACTGGTCAAAACTTATTAGCTCGAAGAACTGCTGCACAAATGGAATTTCGATGTGAATTTGATTCCAACAGACAAGCATATACAACTACTGCTGTTGGACTAAGAACTGGAAAAAAAGTCCCACCAATAATTATTTGGAGGACTACAGAATTTACTGGGTGGACACCAAAAGAACGATGTGAGCATGTAACTAAAAAATTAAACGATCGGTATAAAGATAATGGCTATTACCTGAAGGGACTAGGTGTAACCCATGGAAAAGTAGGTGAAAATGAAAATGAAAATGAAAATAATATTAATATTAATAGAATTTGTCTAGCCCCTTATGGATTAGTTTGTAATAGGAAAAACCACTTGTTTAATGTTCCTTATGGTAAGAACCCAGAGGATTATATGGAACAAATAAATGTTGCGATCAGTAACTTAGGAGGTGAATCGAAGTTTAACCCTGTATTATATACAGGGTTAAACTTCGATA
>NZ_JAAHIE010000673.1:0-3402 GCF_010671945.1 Moorena sp. SIO4E2 | reverse complement strand
TTGCCGCGTTTTTCCATTACCTATTACCCATTACTTATCTTCAATCACAATTGACAAACTAGACGACTCTTGTAACTGAATCTCAGCCCGTTCTACAATCGCAATCGGAATATCTTGCTGATAGGAGCTACCCTTGGCTGTGAGTTCTAGCTGATCAATCGTGTAGTTAGAATCTCCGAGAAAGCTTCGGAGTGCTTCCATAAACTTCTCCTGATTTTGCTCTGAAACTTGGCCATTGCTGATGAAACTCTGAAGGGTTTCCTGGTCAAGATTTCCTGCCTTAGTCCTGATCTGTACCAGCAAGAGAGTTTTCAATTGGTCATAATCCAGATTGTCTCCCACTGCTAGTTTGGGTAACTGCTGCAACAGAGCAGCAGTCAAAATACTCCGAACTGCTGCTGCCATGAAACTCTTAAGTTGTGCTGGGTCAACAGTTTCGGGAACTGCAACCGCCGGAGTCAGCCTTAAGTTTAAAGTAGCGATCGCAACATCAACAACCTGGATATCGCTGGTAATGATAAACTTATTATCAGCATCAGCTAACTGAGTTTTTTCAAATTTGTTTACCTGAATTTGCGACTGTTCTTGGTCAATTATATCCTTAGCATTATTGTCTTCATCCAGAACATGAAAATCCTCCAGTTTCCAATTAATATCTAGCACTGATTCTACGGTTTTTGCCTGTTCAACTAGCTGCTCAAGTTGAATATTTTCTTCCGGTTGGAGTTGCTCAAGATAAGCACTAACCTGCTCCCGAACCTTGTCATAAATTTGCTGCTTCTCTTGTTGGGTAACTGTAACCGGTAAAATCAGCTTCAAGGCTCCGGTAATGGTGAGTAATCTCTCATAGAGAAATACCGAACTGAGCTGAGCCTGCTCCACAAACGTGACATTAACGGTGTCGTCATACAAGGGAATCCCTGGTTGCCAGAAGGAGGGAATTAACTTGATTGCTTCGATGGTGGTGATTGTCTCAATACTCTTTTTAATCTCACTCCTAACCACTGCCTGGGATGGTTTGAAGTCAGCAAAATAGTTTTGTAGCGCTTGTTCAATTGTCTGTTGTTTCTGGTCATCTAGTGCTTCAGCCTTAATTTGTAAGGCTACAGACAAGGGTTTGATTTCTGAGGCAACGCGAACCAAGTGGGGGGTGAACTTTTCTAAGATATCCACCTCTAGCCGTTTCACTGGCCTTTCGGAGGATTGATAGTGCTGGCGAGCCAGTTCAATGCCTTTTGAATTACGGATACTGGTGGTGAGGGTAAAATCAACTAAATCATTGACACCGTTACAGCCTAGTATCTTCCTCGTGAGTTGAGAGATGAGCAAGGGTTGACCCATTTTCTGGTCTTTGAGATGGGAGATAATTGTCTGCTGCACCTTTTCTTCCAACTGTAGCCGTTCCTCTGGAGACAGTTTCAGTCCCGGTTGGAGTTCAATTTGGAATACCCCATCAACGTTCACTGCTGTCGCCGGTTTAAGTAATGGGTAGATTCCCGCTGCCTTAACTCGGTCAATTTCTTGTTTGAGCTGACTAACTTTCTCAAGATCTCTAAAATCAATGCCATCAACAAATATTTCAATAAGCCCAAAGTCTTGCCGTGAAATAGCCTGCTCATTGCTAACCGTAAGAGTTACGCTATCAACCAGTAAATCTTGCCAAGTTGCACTAGCCTGAGCTTCCCCAGCTGCTCCAGAAATCCCAGCCTCTACCTCTACTTCCACCTCTTGATTTTCACCTGCTGAGAGGATTACCTCTTGAGTGGTGTGATAGTCTTTAGTTTGTGTGCCTAAGATTTCGAGTTTTATCGTTGTCCCTTTGGGAACCTTAAGCTCTTCACTAAGGGAGCCACTCTTAGTAACCTTAACCTTGCCCTTAGCAAAGTGGAAGTTTTCTCTAACTTGCACTTCCCGCACCCCAGGTAAACTCAACAGAGCATTCCGGATGGAGGTAGTATTACCGCCACTGGTCGCCAGCAGGGTTTGCTTGGCTCTTTGGCGCAGTTGTTCGTCACTCTCCTGTAGTTTACCGGTAAATCGGAGGGTTTCTTGATTATTAACTGACTTGACACCTACTACTGGCTGAGGCATCACCACAATAGTTTCAGCTTCAGTTTCCTCTGTGTTACCCCGTCGTAGAGCCTGGATTCTGACCTCGGCAGTGGTTTGGTCTTGGGAAATCGTCCCTTCTTCAATAGTCTCGTAGGCTTTTTTGGGAGAATCCTGGGTATCTTCCGTGGTAACTAGTGTACCTTTGGGAATAAAAATATCTTCATCAATGCCGATATCTCGCGTAAAGGTAACTTTTCCGGTAGCATAGTCTGGTTCTCCCCGCTTAATGCCTAAAATAGCAACTACTTTGTCAAGGTCAATGGCTTCGGCAGTATCCACAAAGCCAGACAGATATACCCGTTGCATCTGCTCGTACAGGACGGCGAGTTCCCAAGCAAAAGATTCGTATAGAGTGCGCACCACACTGCCTTCTTGAAAATCCGTTAGGGTGTCAGGAGTGCGACTCTGCATGGCCTCGAACAGTTGAGCAAAGCCTTTTTTCTCAAAAACCATCTCATTAAGCTCCAGCTAGTGAAGTTAAATTTTGCGTGTAATTTCTAGCTAATGAACTCATTACCCATTACCCATCACCCATTATTACCCATTACCCATTACCCATCACCCATTACCCATTACCCATTACCCATTACCCATTACCCATCACCCATTATTACCCATTACCCATTACCTATTACCCATTACCCATTACCCATTACCCATTACCCATTACCTATTACCTATTACCTATTACCCATTACCCTCCAGGTAGGGAAAAGCTCAGGGTCAAGGGTGTTTCCTCACCTACAGCTTTAAGGACTACAGTTGCTACGAGTGTATAACGTTGCTGACGAGAGGGAGGCTCAAAATCTATGGCCTTGATTTCTTCTATCCGAGGTTCCTGAGCTAGACACTCACGGATATACAAATTAGCAAGGGAGCGAAGACGATTATTATTTTGTTGACCCACTAACAGGTGGAGCCGTGACCCATAATTAGGATGTCCCAAAGCCGCCAGTTCCCCTTTACGGGTGTAAAGGCGATTGAGAATTGCCTGAGCCAAATTATCTAAACCTGTCGCTGTTGCCAAGTCACGATTGACACTTTGAAGGTCTACTAATTGTCGCTCAGAAATAAATTGTCCAGTGTGGCGGCGAGTGAATAATAAATCTTTTTCCATTTGGTGTTAGGTGTTAGGTGTTAGGTGTTAGGTGTTAGGTGTTAGGTGTTAGGTGTTAGGTGTTAGGTGTTAGGTGTTAGGTGTTAGGTGTTAGGTGTTAGGTGTTAGGTGTTAGGTGTTAGGTGTTAGGTAATAGCTGTTAGGTAATAGTTAATGGGTAATAGGTGATGGGT
>NZ_JAAHIE010000672.1:0-3415 GCF_010671945.1 Moorena sp. SIO4E2 | reverse complement strand
AGCAAGCCAAAAATATAGGCAAGGTAGTAGTGGAGATGCCACAAGCTTCTGAACCCAGTTCCATCCAACCAGAAGCAAGTTATTTGATCACAGGAGGATTAGGAGCACTAGGATTGGAATTAGCCCAATGGATGGTAAAACAGGGAGCCCAGCATCTAGTCTTGAGTGGGCGTCGTGCTCCTAGTGAAAACGCACAAAAAGTGATCGGGAACTTAGAAACAGCCGGAGCCTCTGTAAGTGTCTTATTAGGAGATATTTCCTGTCAAGAAGATGTTGCCAAAACTTTAGAGGCAATATCGACATCATTACCCCCACTTAAAGGAGTGATTCATGCAGCAGGAGTGTTGGATGATGGGGTACTGCAACAGATGAGTTGGCAGCAGTTTACCAAAGTGATGGCACCAAAGGTGCAAGGAACTTGGTATTTGCATCAATTCACCAAAGATTTACCCTTAGATTTCTTTGTCTGTTTTTCCTCCATAGCTTCTCTTTTTGGGAGTCCAGGTCAAGGAAATTATGCAGCAGCCAATGGGTTTATGGATGCATTAGCTCACTATCGTCGGGGTCTGGGATTGCCAGGGTTGAGTATCAACTGGGGAGCTTGGGGATCAGCAGGCATGGCAGCTCGTTTAGATAGTCTCAATCAAAATCGACTGGAGAGTAGTGGGATGATTGCCATAGAACCAGAAAGGGGAATGCAGGCATTGGATTCATTGTTATCCGACTCTTCCAGTCAAGTTGTAGTGTTGCCCATTAATTGGTCAAAATTCGTCCATCAGCTCCCTGGTGGGCATGGGCAAAAGATACCATTCCTAGAGGCTTTGATTTCGACTGAGCCATCATTAACCAAAAAGTCGGCATTCAGAGAACAACTCGAATCAGTACCAGTTTCAGAACGTCAGGAGTTATTAACCAATCAGATTCGCTCTTTGATAGCCAAAACCTTAGGCTGGACAGATACACAAAAGATAGGAATGCGACAACCTTTGTTTGACTTAGGATTAGATTCTCTGATGGCAGTGGAATTGAAAAATCGCTTGGAATCAAGCTTAGAAACAAGCTTAAGTTCAACACTATTGTTTGACTATCCGACGGTAGAAGCACTTGTAGAGTATTTAGCCAGTGATGTCATCTCGCTAGAGTTCTATTCTGACCTAGATGAAACAGAAAATGTAGAACAAGAGGAAATAGATAACGCATCTCGTTTTCAAGAAATGTCTGAAGAAGAAATGGCCAAATTACTAGCTAAAAAAATAGAATCTCTGGGAGGAAATAAAAGCTAATGAAAGAAAGTAAAAGCAGCCGTACTGTAAACTACAAAGCATTAATGGAAAATGCTTTTCGCCAGATAGAAACTTTGCAGTCTCAAGTAGAAACTTTTGAAAATCAAAAAATAGAACCCATAGCGATAATTGGCATGAGTTGTCGCTTCCCTGGTGGAGTAGACTCTCCTGAAGCCTTCTGGCAACTACTCAATGATGGAGTAGATGCAATCTCCGAAGTACCATTAGCGCGATGGAACATTGATGACTACTATGACCCAGACCCAGATGCTCCAGGCAAAATTTGCACCCGCGACGGTGGTTTTCTTTCACAAATAGATGGCTTCGATACTGCATTTTTCGGGATTTCTCCCCGAGAAGCTCACAGCTTAGACCCCCAACAACGCTTGTTGCTTGAAGTCAGTTGGGAAGCCATCGAAAGGGCTAACATTGTCCCAGACAAATTGTTTAATAGTCTCACTGGAGTATTTATTGGTATTGCTGGTAGCGATTACTCACATAGGCTGGTAACCTCTGAGATACCAGAAGCTTATTGGGGTACAGGTAATGCTTCGAGTGCTGCTACAGGTCGTTTATCATACATCTTGGGACTGACAGGACCGAATCTGGCTGTAGAAACGGCTTGCTCTTCCTCTTTGGTATCGGTGCATCTGGCTTGTCAGAGCCTCAGACAGCGAGAATGCAATATGGCTTTAACTGGTGGTGTGAATCTACTACTGTCTCCTGAGTCGAGTATTGTTTACTCTCAAGCAAAAATGCTATCTACCGATGGTCGGTGCAAGACCTTTGATGCCTCGGCAAATGGTTATGTGCGTGGAGAAGGATGCGGAATCATTGTTTTGAAGCGTTTTTCAGATGCTGTAGCTAATGGGGATAATATTTTGGCAGTAATTCGGGGCACGGCGGTCAATCAAGACGGACCGAGTGGTGGCTTGACAGTACCTAATGGTCCTTCTCAAGTAGCTGTTATCCGTCAAGCTTTGGCCAATGGAGCAGTAGACCCAGCAGATGTTAGTTATATAGAAGCTCATGGTACAGGAACTTCTTTGGGAGACCCCATTGAAGTTGGAGCCATAGGAACAGTATTTGGTTCAAACCACTCTGTTGAGCACCCTGTAATCATTGGTTCTGCTAAGACCAACATTGGTCACTTAGAGGTGGCAGCAGGAATTGCCGGTTTAATGAAAGTAGTCCTGCAACTGCAACAGCAAAAAATAGCACCATCATTGCATTTTAACCAACCTAATCCCTATATTAATTGGTCTCAATTACCTCTACAAGTCTCAACTCAACTTACCCCTTGGCCAACCAATGGGAAGAGTCGCATTGCGGGGGTGAGTTCCTTTGGTTTTAGTGGGACTAATGCTCATGCAATCTTAGAAGAAGCTCCAATTCAAGTCAGAAGTCAGAAGTCAGAAGTCGGAAGTGAGGATATTGCCGAACGTCCAATTCATATATTAACTCTGTCAGCCAAAACTCAAACAGCTCTTGGTGAGTTAGTTGGTAGTTATCACAACTATCTAAAAACTCATCCCGAATTAAAGGTAGCTGATATCTGCCATACAGCCAATACAGGACGTGCACAGTTCCACCACAGACTAGCAGTTGTTGCCTCTAACCAACAAGAATTAGTTGAAAAACTCCGACAGCACCAAGAAGGAGAAGAAGTAGGCGGAATCTACTCAGGAGAACTGACAAATAACACCACAGTACCCAAAATCGCCTTCCTATTCACAGGACAAGGTTCCCAATATGTCAACATGGGAAGGCAGTTGTATCAACAAGCACCAACTTTCCGTGAAGCGATTCACCAATGTGATGAAATTCTCAGTGCTGTCGAAACTTTCCAGGAAAAGTCCTTACGAGAAATCCTCTATCCTACAGACAAAGATGAGTCCGGTTCATCCCTACTAGAGCAAACAGCCTATACCCAACCGGTGCTGTTTGCTCTAGAATATGCCCTCTTTAAGCTCTGGCAATCCTGGGGGATTAAACCAAATGTAGTTATGGGTCATAGTGTGGGTGAATATGTGGCAGCAACTGTAGCAGGAGTGTTCAATTTAGAAGATGGCTTGAAACTAATTGCCGCCAGGGGAAGGTTGATGCAACAGTTGCCCTCTGGTGGTGAAATA
>NZ_JAAHIE010000671.1:0-3425 GCF_010671945.1 Moorena sp. SIO4E2 | reverse complement strand
TGATGCTACCTATGTAGTTATCAAGCCAGAAAATCTGAGCTTTGAAGAAGCAGCATCTATTCCAGCTAATTTTTTAACAGCTTATTATGCTTTGCATCATGTGGCCAAGATTCAGGCTGGCGATCGCATCCTTATTCATGCAGCAGCAGGAGGTACTGGAATGGCTGCGGTGCAGATTGCAATGGAAGCAGGAGCCGAAGTCTTGGCAACTGCAAGTCCTCCCAAATGGGAAGCTCTACGAGATATGGGAGTCAAACATATTATGAATTCCCGAACCTATGAATTTGCTGACCAAGTGATGGAAATAACTCAAGGTCAAGGAGTGGATATTGTACTTAACTCTCTGACTTCTGGGGAATTTATTAGTAAGAGTATGTCAGTGGTAACTCAGAGTGGTCGGTTTGTGGAAATCGCCAAGCGAGGAGTATGGGATTCAAGCCAAGTAGCAGCTCTCAGACCGGATGTATCTTATTTTGTGGTGGATTTAGTCAAAGAGTCAATAGAGCAACCGGGATTAATCAATTCTATGTTGCAAGGGTTGAAAGATAAGTTGAGCAACGGTTTACTACAACCACCACCAATAAAGGTATTTCCCATAGAGGAAGTCATTGATGCCTTCCGTTATATGCAGCAAGCCAAACATATAGGCAAGATTGTGGTGACTCAAACACAACTTGCTGATGCTAGGACTCAAAAGCCTTTAAGTTTCCGTTCTGGAGCTAGCTACTTGATTACAGGAGGTATGGGAGGTTTGGGTTTACTGGTAGCAAATTGGATGGTGTCAAAGGGGGCTAAACATTTAGTATTATTAGGACGTCGTTCACCAGATGATGCAACTCGAAAAAAAATAACAGAATTAGAAATGGCAGGAGCGGAAGTGGTAGTGGAAAAGGCCGATGTGTCTGATCGGAAATCGATCACAGAGGTGTGGAAGAGAATTGAGGAGTCAAACCGACCATTAGCAGGAGTGATTCATTCAGCAGGAATGTTATCAGATGGAGTGCTACAAAACCAGAGTTGGTCTAGTTTTGAGCAGGTGATGGCACCGAAAGTCCAAGGTGCTTGGCACTTGCATCAATTGACTCAAAATCAACCATTGGACTTTTTTGTGCTGTTTTCTTCAGCAGCATCTCTGTTGGGTTCGCCTGGTCAGGGAAATCATTCTGCAGCTAATGCTTTCCTTGATGGTTTAGCCCATTATCGTCGCGCTCAGGGGTTACCGGGATTGAGCATTCATTGGGGAGCCGTTTCTCAAGTAGGAGAGGCAGCCGAACGGGGTGCAGATGTGAGGTTAAGTAAGCAGGGGATGGGTGCAATATCTCCGACTCAGGTGTTAGAGTCTCTAGAGCTATTGATGAGTGGTTCGGATGTGGAAGTAGGGGTGGTGCCTATTGAGTGGTCAGGCTGGCAGGAGAGAGTGGCACAGTGGCCGTTTTTGGCGGATTGGTCGGAAACAACTACTTCAACAGTTACTAAGGATAATAGCATTTTAGAACACTTAAAATCAGTTTCCTTCATGGAACGAGAAAAGATATTAATTGCTTATATCGAAGATAAAGCAGTTCGAGTATTAGCCATGAAAAATAATCTCATCGATATACACAAACCTCTAAATAAAATGGGACTGGACTCTCTAATGTCAATTGAGCTAAGAAATCAAATTCAAAGTGAGCTAGAAGTGGATGTTCCAATTACAAAATTTATGGAAGGAATCACCATTGCTGATCTCTCAAATCAACTAAATCAACAACTGAATCAAAGCGATCGCACAGATAACATCAAGGAAAAAAACTGGATAGAGGTAGAACTATGAACTTAATTGAATTCTTACAAGACCTTTCTATCAAAGGTCTTAAATTATGGACTGATGGAGGCAAATTAAAAACTGGAGGTTCCCAAGAAGTACTGACCACTGATGTTATTGCCCAACTAAAGCAGTACAAATCAGAAATCTTACAGTTACTAAAGGAAAATCCAGATATATTCCAAGTCCATCCCCTCTCTTATGGTCAAAAAGGTCTCTGGTTTTTGTGGCAGCTATCACCCCATAATCATAATTATAATGTGTCATTTTCGGTTCGGATCTACTCTAAGGTAGATATAACTATTTGGCAACAGGTTTTTCAAGCTCTAAGGGAAAGGCATCCGCTACTACGGAGTACATTCCCGAAGTTGGGCGAACAACCAATCCAACAACTACATCAACATCAAGCGTTAGACTTCTTACAGATAGATGCTTCTAGTTGGAGTGAAGAGGAGTTAAATAAAAAGGTAATTGCAGCTCACAGACATCCTTTTAACCTAGAAACAGAACCAGTGATGCGAGTTAGGTGGTTCACTTGTTCTGAGCAAGACCATATTATGTTATTGACAATACACCACATTGCTTTAGATGGTTGGTCATGCGACTTAATTACCAAAGAGCTGCCACAACTCTACCAAGCTCAACTAAATGGGCTTGAGGCATCCCTACTACCACTAAAGCATTCTTATCAAGATTATGTTAGTTGGCAAAAGGAGTTAGTAGAAGGACAAGAAGGAGAACAACTATGGAACTATTGGCAACAAAAATTGGGCGGGGAATTACCTGTATTGAATTTGCCTACAGACAGACCACGACCCCCTATACAGACTGATAATGGGGGCAGTTACCCCTTCAAGTTATCTGAAAAGCTGACTGAACAACTGAAGGAACTAGCTCAAACAGAGGGGGCAACTCTTTATATGATTCTGTTGGCTGCTTTTCAAGTGCTTCTGTATCGTTACACAGGTCAAGAGGATATCTTGGTAGGATCGCCTACATCTGGTAGAACAAAAGCGGAGTTTGCTTCTATTGTTGGTTACTTCGTGGACTCAGTAGTGATGAGAGCAGATTTGTCAGGGAATCTCTCTTTTAGAGATTTCCTCTATCAAGTACGCCAGACAGTCCTGGGAGCACTAGCTCATCAAGATTATCCCTTTTCTTTATTGGTAGAGAAGTTACAGGTAGAACGTGACTCCAGTCGTTCTCCTCTTTTTCAGGCTTGCTTTGTACTACAAAAATTCCTGGAATCTCAAGATGTGCAAAAGGTGTTTTTTAGCAGCAAAACAACCTTGATGAATTGGGGAGGACTTGAAGTAGAACCATTTGTATTCGATCAGTATGAAAGTCAATATGATTTATTCCTGGAAATGGTTGAAGAGGACTCATATCTGGTTGGGTTATTAAAATACAATGCTGACTTATTTGATGAGCAAACTATTGCCAGAATTGCTGGTCATTTCCAGAACTTGTTAGAAGGGATAGTGAATGATCCGCAATAGGGAATAATATCAAGTCAGGTTTAATACCTATAATTAGAGGGAGAGTGGGAAGTGTGGGGAGATTGGGGGGGTTCCTAGGGAATGCGTTCGCGTAGCGGCTCTTTCATAGCATCCCATTATAT
>NZ_JAAHIE010000670.1:0-3428 GCF_010671945.1 Moorena sp. SIO4E2 | reverse complement strand
ACCGTCTGCTGGTAGTGTTAGGGGCTTCCGGCAGTGGCAAGTCTTCCTTACTCAGGGCGGGTTTATTGTATCAGCTGAAGTTAGGTCAGGCAATTGCTGGAAGCGATCGCTGGCATTATCTAGAACCGTTCACTCCAGGTGTTGCACCAAAGCAAAGGTTACAGGAGGTGCTGGAAAAGGGGAAGCTTTTAGACAACAAGGGAGGCAATTCTAGTCTTACTCCGGTGGTCATGATTATTGACCAGTTTGAAGAGTGCTTCACTATGAGTAAGCCTGAGCAACGGCTGGAATTCTTTAACAGTTTGAGTGAATTATTAGAGCAGAAAGACAATCTAATTGTGTTAATTGCCATGCGCTCTGACTTTCGGGGGCGGTTGCGAGAGTATCCTCAATTTGTTGAAAAGATTAATAAACCATTAATCAATGTTGACCACTTGAACCGTGAGGAAATTGAAGAAGCGATCGCTAAACCAGCTGAATTAGTAGGATTGGGAATTGAGGGCAGATTAAAACAGCAACTGATTAACGATGTGGAAGATTATCCAGGCAGCCTGCCCCTGCTCCAATATACTCTGACGGAATTATGGAAACAGTCAAGACAGCAGCAGAAAACATTTTTACGCTTAGAAACCTATCAACAGTTAGGGGGAATTGAGGGAACTCTCGAAAAGAGAGCCAATCAGGTATTTGATAGTCTCTCAGCGGAAGAACAAAGTGTGGCTAGGCGTTTGTTGTTGGAATTAACTCAAGTGGGAGATACTCTCGATACCCGTAGACGAGTACGCCTGGGGGAGTTGGTCAATTCTCACCACAGTTTAGAACTGCTCGATGGTGTGAGCCAGACCTTAGCCAGTTCAGAGAACCGCTTGATTACTAGAAGCCATCAAGAAAATTCCCAGGATGTGGTTTTGGATGTGGTACATGAAGCCTTGATTCGCCACTGGGGAAAGTTGCTGGAGTGGAAGCAGACTTACACAGAAGCAATGGTGATCGAACGGAAGCTGGAAGCGGCAGCACAAGAATGGCAGCAGAAGGGTAAGAAGCGTGATGATGCCGGTTTACTCTTGCAAGGGGGGAGGTTAGTAGAAGCCCAGGAGTATTTAAACAAGTATGGCAAGTTGAGGATGTTGGATGGGCTGGCCGAGGAGTATATTCAGGTAAGCCGTCACAAGCACAAGCAAATCACCCGTAACCGCCGGTTAGTAGCGGTAGGGTTTGTTAGTGTGTTGGTATTGGGGACAGTTATTTCAACAGCTTTTGGGTTGCAGTCTCGTAAACAGGCGATAAAGGTAGAAGAACAGGCCAGAAAGGCAGAAGAAAGTGAAATTAAAGTCCTGAGTCAACTTTCAGAACTATTGTTTACCTTAGATCAACCATTTGATGCTCTAAAAGAGGGTTTAAAGGCATTAGGAAAACTGAAACAGGCGAATTGGGTAAAAGGTGATACTAGGATTAAAGCGATCGCTAGTTTACGGGAATCTCTCTATGGAGTGAAAGAATTTAATAGCCTAGACGAACAAAGCGAAGCTGTCTATAGCGTGGCCTTTAGCCCAGATGGCCAGACTATCGCTACTGCTAGTATTGACAACACCGTGAAACTTTGGAACCTAAAAGGCAAACCCCTGCACACCCTCACTGGACATAGCGATTATGTCACTAGCGTTACCTTTAGCCCAGATGGGAAGACTATCGCTACCGCTAGTGGGGACAAGACGGTGAAACTGTGGAATCACCAAGGCAAACACCTGCACACCCTCACTGGACATAGCCATTATGTCACTAGCGTGGCCTTTAGCCCAGAAGGCCAGACTATCGCTACTGCTAGTGGGGACAACACGGTGAAACTGTGGAATCACCAAGGCAAACACCTGCACACCCTCACTGGACATAGGAACTTTGTCACTAGTGTGGCCTTTAGCCCAGAAGGCCAGACTATCGCTACTGCTAGTGGGGACAACACGGTGAAACTGTGGAATCACCAAGGCAAACCCCTCCACACCCTCACCGAACATAGCGAACCTGTCATGAGTGTAGCCTTTAGCCCAGACGGCCAGACTATCGCTACTGCTAGTGCAGACAAGACGGTGAAACTGTGGAATCACCAAGGCAAACACCTGTACACCCTCACTGGACATAGCGATTGGGTCAATAGCGTGGCCTTTAGCCGAGATGGCCAGACTATCGCTTCTGGTAGTAGTGACAAGACGGTGAAACTGTGGAATCACCAAGGCAAAGTACTGCACACCCTCATCGGACATAGCGATTCTGTCAATAGCGTGGCCTTTAGCCGAGATGACCAGACTATCGCTACTGCTAGTTGGGACAACACCGTTAAACTGTGGAATCTCAAAGGCAAACACCTGTACACCCTCAAAGGCCATAGCGATTGGGTCAATAGCGTGGCCTTTAGCCGAGATGGGAAGACTATCGCTACCGCTAGTGGGGACAAGACGGTGAAACTGTGGAATCACCAAGGCAAACCCCTGCACACCCTCACTGGACATAGCGATTATGTCAATAGCGTCACCTTTAGCCGAGATGGCCAGACTATCGCTTCTGCTAGTAGGGACAACACCGTGAAACTGTGGAATCTAAAGGGCAAACTCCTGCACACCCTCAAAGGGCATAGCGATGATGTCACTAGCGTGGTCTTTAGCCGAGATGGCCAGACTATGGCTTCTGCTAGTAGTGACAAGACGGTGAAACTGTGGAATCTAAAAGGTCAGGAACTGCACACCCTCACCGGACATAGCGATTGGGTCAATAGCGTGGCCTTTAGCTATGATGGCCAAACTATCGCTTCTGCTAGTAGTGACAAGACGGTGAAACTGTGGAATCACCAAGGCAAGGAACTACACACCCTCACTGGACATAGCGATGATGTCACTAGCGTGGCCTTTAGCTATGATGGCCAAACTATCGCTTCTGGTAGTTTCGACAAGACGGTGAAACTATGGAATCACCAAGGCAAAGAACTGCAAACCCTCTCTGGACATAGGGCACTTGTCACTAGCGTGGCCTTTAGCCGAGATGGCCAGACTATCGCTTCTGCTAGTTGGGACAACACCGTGAAACTGTGGAATCACCAAGGCAAACCCCTGTACACCCTCACTGGACATAGGGAACCTGTCAATAGCGTCACCTTTAGCCCAGATGGCAAGACTCTTGCTTCTACTAGTTGGGACAAGACAGTAATTTTATGGAATTTTGATCTAGAGGATTTAGTGGAACAGAGTTGTGATTGGCTCCATGATTACCTAGTCACTCATAAAGAGGAAACAGAATTAAGGAAAATTTGTGGTATGTAGGGGAGTCGGAACCCACCCCTAACCCCTCCCAGGAGGGGAACGGGAGTCGGGAGATAGGGGGTTAGGGTACAGTTATATAAAGTATCATAAAGTCTATCAAAGTCCCAAAGAATTTGTTAG